>CAYUBU010000042.1:0-8490 GCA_964443105.1 uncultured Nitrospirota bacterium | reverse complement strand
CTCTTCCAGAAGTTCAACATTGAGGTTCTGTGCTTCATCAATGATGAGCACTACCCGGCTGCCCCTGGCAAAGGTGTCGATGAGTTCCTTGTTCAGGGTGTCGAGCATCTCCGCCTTGCTCTTGCCTGTATACTGGATGTCCAGATCGTGGAGAATCATCTCCAGGAGCTGTCTGGACGTCACCTTCGTATTGAAGATCCGGGCGATCCGGATCGACCGATGCAGCTGATTGAGGAACGTCCTCACCAGCGTCGTCTTTCCGGTGCCGATTTCCCCTGTGATGCAGACAAATCCCGAGGGATCCTCGATCCCGTATTCCAGATAGGCCAGGGCCCGCTGGTGGGCCTTGCTCCGATAGAGGAATTCGGGATCCGGCGTCAGGGAAAAGGGTTTTTCCTTGAAGCGGTAAAATTCGTTATACATGGGTGCCAATTAAAATCTCCGTCAGAAATAGCTGCCCCGTCATTCAGTCCGAACCGCCGGCACCATTCTCGTAGGGTGCGTAGTAATAGTAAGGTTTCTCCATGATGGAGAGATTGTTCATGACCATACCCAGGATGTTGCACCCGGCCAGGTGTGACAGGGACTTGGCCAGATCGTTACGGGAGGTCTTCTCCCCCTGAACCACCATGATCACACCGTCCATGAAATGGGAAAGGACCATGGCATCGGCGGTCGCCAGGAGCGGCGTCGTGTCGAAAATCACGTAGCGGTCCCGGTAGCGTTCTTTCACCTCCTGGATGAGGCGCTGCATCCGGGGGGACCGGAGAATTTCCGTCGAATTGGGCAGACTCCCGCCGGCCGGCAGGAAGGTCAGTTTTTCCACACCGGTGCGGACCAGAATCTCTTCCAGGGGCACGTCGTCCAGGAGGTTGTGGACGAGCCCCTTTTCCGGGGTAAGCCCCAGATACTTGTGAATGGAGGGAGCTCTGAGGTCGGCATCGACGAGGAGTACCGTCTTGTGTACTTCCTGGGCAATAGCGATGGCCAAGTTGATCGCCGTGGTGGTCTTCCCTTCCCCGGCAACGGAGCTGGTCACCATGAGACAGTTATCGCCCTCTCCCTCGGTCTTCCTGAGGACCTGGGTGCGAAGCATGCGGTACTGTTCCGCCACCTGGGCGTTCTTCCCGGACAGGGTGACAATCCGATTCTCCTCTGCCAGGCCCGGGTCGACAGCCTTGAACACAGAGCGGGTATAATTCGGCATGGCGGCCCAGGTATCGTCCCCCCCCCACGCCGATTCGCCGGTTTGGCCCTTCTTTGCCTTGGCCAGGGCATCTTCAATCTTGCTCATAAAAAAACCTCTCGTCGCTTTGGATATTCCTGATTCCGAACTTCATCGTGCCCCTTTCCCCAGGACGACGACCTTAAATGTATCGATGATCACCTCAAGGTCCAGCAGTAGGGACAGGTTCTTGACGTAATACAGATCGTACTGCAGTTTCTCTTTGGCATCCTCCACGGAAGCCCCGTAAGAGTAACGCACCTGGGCCCACCCCGTAATCCCCGGTTTGACGGCGTGGCGCTTCACGTAATAGGGGATCTCCTTGGACAGCTGTTCCACAAAAAAAGGCCGTTCCGGCCGGGGGCCGACGAAGCTCATATGGCCCCGAACCACGTTGAACAGCTGGGGAACTTCGTCAAGCCGGGTTTTGCGAAGGAATCTCCCCACCCGGGTGACCCGGTCGTCATCGCCGGCGGCCCAGACCGGGCCCGTTTGCTCTTCCGCATCTTCCCGCATGGACCGAAACTTGTAGACCGTGAAGATCTCGCCGTTCTGGCCGACCCGCTCCTGCTTGAAAAACACCGGTCCCCGGCTGTCAAGCTTGACCGCCACGGCTACCGCCACGATCACCGGTAAGAGAATGATCAAAACAGCGGCTGCGGTAACCAACTCATAGACCCGCTTAAAGGCCAGCTGTAACCGGGCCTGCTCGAAACCGGCAGAGAAGATCAGCCAGCTGGGCCTGAGCTTGTCCACCAGAATTTTCCCCGTGATCCCCTCATAGAAACCGATGTCCTCAATGATGTCGATCCCTTTCATTCGGCACTCCAGCAGCACATCCATGGGAAGCCGGCCCCGGCGTTCATCCACGGAAACAACGATTCGAGTCACCTCCAGCTCTTCCACAATTTTCGGAATGTCGTTGAAGTCGCCCAGTACGGGGAAAGAGAGGGGGTTTCCCACCTCGCGGCCGGGGTTTTTGTCGATGAAGCCGATCACGTGGTAACCCAGGCTCCGATTGGCGGCAATCTCTTCGGCCAGGCCCACGGCAAAGGGATTGGTCCCGATGATGAGGATATTCTCGGCCATCCCCTGCCACATGAGAAACCGCCGGTAAATGAGCCGCCAGACGAGAATAAGGGGAAGAATAATGGAGGCTGATATCAGCGAAACCCCGCGGCCGATGATGAGGACCGGAAAGACGTAATAGAGGGCCGCGAGAATAATCGTAGCCACACCGAGAGCCTGCATGAGCCGGATGAGCAGCTCCCGGATGTTGGCGATGACCTTGCTGTTGTAAAGATCCCCGTAGTAGAGACACGTGAGACAGACCACCATGGTGAGCAGCGCCTTGGGGACAACCCAGTCGTAGTCTAGAGTGCCCAGACGTAAGTGCACCCCCGCGAGGACGGACCAAAAGATAAGCGCCCCCTCGCCGAGGAACATGATCACTTTCTTGAACTGGAAAGAAAACCGCAGAAATTTCATTGTTCATGTCACTGATTCGTGGCCTGTATTGCGATTTCAACCCCCGGCGGAAGCCACAGCGTAATTTCCCCGGGGCATGCTAAGATACAGGAAGCTTCTGGGCCGCCCTCAAGAGCTTGATCAAAAAGATATCGAACTTGAAAAAAAACAGGTGCACCACCACCAGCGCCGCAACGATTGCAGCCACGGAAGAGGCGAAAAGCACCTTTCTTCGCTTCCCTTTCCGGGTCTCCTCCCGGGCCGTTACAACTTTGGGGATCACCGCCAGCACGGGGAGCCCGGAGAAACTCCCCAGGTCTTCCGAAGAGGAGAAAGACTGATCCTGATATTCGCTGAGAAAACCTGTCCCCGCACCGGCACCGATCCCCAGAATCAGGCCGATGAACATGATGGCCAGACGGTTCGGCTTGTAGGGCTCCTCGGGCCGCTGGGCCGGATCGATGATGGTAAACCGTTCTCCCTGCTGCCGGTTTTCAAGACTCTCGGATATTTTCGCCTGGATCTCCTTGTTGCTCAGTTCCTGGTAGTTCGCCCGAGCAAGATCGTATTCACTCTGCATGGCTGCCAGGGCTTTTTCCACTGTCGGCGTACTCGCCAGACGCTGCTGATAATATTGAATGAGCCGCATGTACTCCTTCTGCTGCTGTTCCAGCCCCTGGACTTCAAGCCGCTTCGATTCCATCTGGGTCAGGAGGTTAATGTAGGCGGGGTTGGTGGGATCCTGGGCATGCCGGACGGGGGCCGCGGTGCCGGCACTCCGCAGCCGGTTCTGCAGATCCCCTATTTCCCCTTGCACCCGCGTCACGTCAGGATGCTTCTCCGTGTACCGGGACAGAAGCTCAGTGAGCTCCTTTTCTTTCTCCCCCAGTGCGGCCTTGACCGTCTGGACATCCCCGGAACCGGTCTCCCGCTCCAGGCGGGCGATCCGCTGTTTGAGATCCATGACATCGGGATGAGTTTCCGAGAGTTTTGACTGGAGAGTGATGAGCTCGGTCCGATCGAGCTCCAGCTGTTCCTTGGGCGAGAGGATTCGCTGGCCGTAGCTCGATACCAGGGTGGCATCGGGGTCGGTGGCGGCGATCTGCCCCCTGAGGTAGACGAGATTCTGTTTGGCGTTTTCCGCATCCCGGCGGGCCGTTTCCAGGTACCGCTCGTAACGGTCGAGGTTGGCCATATTGACCTGGAGCTGTTCCGGAAGCTCGTTGATATGCTGCTCTTTGTAGTCGGAGATGGTCTTGCCCAGGGTCCGGATCTTCTCTTCCGTCTTGCCCATCTCATCGGAGACGAACTGGGTCGTCACGGCACTGGCGTCGACCCGAACCCGCAGGTTCTCTGAAATGTAGAGGGAGGCCAGCTCGCTGGTCACCGACTGAACGGTCTCGGGGTTCTTCCCTTCATAGGCGAGCTTGAAGGCTACGGTGAAGACCACGGGCCGGCCGCTCTTTTTGTCCACCCCTTCCGTGGATACGATTTCCAGATTGATGTCTTCCCGCATCTTGTCGACGATTTCTTCCCGGGTCCATTTCTCCCGGTATTCGGGATAGAGCTCGAACTTGTCGATGACCCCCTCCAGGCGGGTCCGGCTCATGAGGCGCTGGGTAATGAGGTTGAGCCGCTCTTCCACTTCCGACGTCACTGTGGACTGGACAAATTCGAGGGGAATCTTCTGGTTCTCAATCAGGATGAGGGTTTCCGATTTGTAAATGGCCGGCAGGAGATAGGCGATCACGGTGATGATGGAAAAAAGAACCAGGGCCGGAACGACAATGGTCCATTTGCGCCTCCGGAGAATCCGGAGAAGGTCCTGCAAATCAATCGGTTTCGGCTGTTCCATTGTCTGACTACCTCATCCGGCAGCCCAAGGGGAAGGGCCGCCATAGATCTTTTTGATTTCTTTGATTACTCTTTAGCCAAGCCGAAGAAGAAGAACGGGTCACGGCACGATGAGCGTATCTCCCCGCTGGAGGACGACATTCTGTTCCAGCCGCCGCCCGCGAACGACGTCGTTGTAATTGAACTTCAGCTGCGAACCGTCGGCCCGAAGGATGGTGATGGAACTGCGCTTCGCATAGGGCGTCAGCCCGCCCGCCAGGGAGAGCGCCTGAATCACCGTCAAGTCTCCATTGAAAACCTGGGGCCCCGGCTTGTTCACTTCGCCCTGGATATAGACTTTGTTGCTCCGCATCTCTTTAACGACAACCGTGACTTCCGCGCCGGGAATGTACTCCTTGAGTCGGCTGGTAATGTCGTCTTTCAGCTGCAGCACCGTTAAACCGCTTGCCGGCACGTCGTTGATGAGGGGAACGGAAATCTTCCCGTCGGAGCGGACCATGGCGTCGGTGGTGAGGGTCTCATCCTTCCATACGGAAATGTGGAGGATGTCTTCCGTACCGATGAGGTAATCCTCATTGACCGGCGCCGCCACAACCGTATCCAGGGGCGCCTGGGTCTCCTGACTGATCCCGGTGCAACCGGACAAAACCACGACCAATGCCGCGAAAAGAAGGGGGGCTCGGCTCATAAGATGTCGCTCCTTTCTGACCTGGTTTGGCAATAATTAGATTGTATTATGTTTATCTATATTATTCTCTTTTATCTTATAAAGCAAGGCCTTATAGCTTACTTTGAGGATCTCCGCAGTCTTCTTCCGGTTCCAGTTTGTCTGCTGCAGGACTTTCTCGATCAGCTCTTTTTCGGCCATGTTGGAGGCAGCCCTGCCGATATCTTTCAGGGTGTACTCGTCCCTGCCGTCGATCAGCGTTTCCAGGAGAGACGAACGTCTAAAGGGCGCGGCAGAGACGGTGCGGCCCGAAGATTCGGCGCCATTGGATATGCTCCCACCATCCTCCTCTTTGAGCCGGAACTCGGTGAGAATCGGTCTCTCCGAGCCCAGAACCACCACCCGCTTGATCATGTTTTCCAGTTCCCTCACATTGCCCGGCCAATTGTACTCCATGAACCGGTCCATGGTCTTCCGGGAAATAGAGCCAAAACTTTTATTGTACTTTTTGTTATACTTTTCCATAAAATGTTCTGTCAGGATCGGGATCTCGTCCATCCTGTCCCGCAGGGGGGGAACAGTGATGGAGACCACGTTGAGCCGGAAGTAGAGATCCTCCCGGAAGGCGCCGTTGGCGACTTCCGTTTCCAGATCCCGGTTGGTCGCGGCGATCACCCGGGAATCGACGCGGACATCCCGCTCGCTGCCCAGGGGCGAGAACTCGCCATCCTGGAGCACCTGCAGGAGCTTGGCCTGGAGGGCGGGATGGATTTCCCCGATCTCAACCAGGAAGATCGTCCCTTTGTTGGCGTATTCAAACTTGCCCGGCTTCTTCTTGTGGGCACCGGTGAAGGCGCCCCGTTCGTAGCCGAAAAGCTCGCTTTCCAGCAGTTCATCGGGCAGGGCGGCACAGTTGACCTTCACGAAGTTCTGGTCCCGACGGGTCGAATGGGTATAGATGAAGCGGGCGACCAGCCCCTTTCCCGTCCCGCTTTCCCCACGAAGGAGTACGGTGATGTCCGTGTCGGCCACCTGATCGATAATCTCCCGAATGGCGCCCATCTTCTCGCTGTTTCCGAAGAGCATCTGCCCGCCGTTCTGGTCGCTCACCTGTCTCTTGAGCCGTTTAACCTCGGTGATCAGCTCTTTTTTCTCCATCACTTTGCTGATGGTAATCTCCAACTCGTCGGGGTCGAAAGGCTTGTTGATGAAATCCGCCGCCCCCAGCCTCATGGCCCCCACCACAGTACTGGTCTGCCGATGGCCTGAAAGCATGATGACGAAGGTCTCTGACTCCAGGGACTGAATTGCCTTGAGTACCTCGAGGCCGTCCATCCCGGGCATCACTACATCGAGGATGACCAGGTCGGGCTTGATCTGTTTGCACAACTCCAGACCTTCGGCGCCTGAAGTGGCCGTCTCCGCCTCATAGCCGAATTGGGACACAAGGGTTTTCAGATAGTTGCAGATTTCAATCTCATCGTCGATAATCAGGATGGAGGCCGTTTCAGACATACGCTTCCTTCGTCTTCCGGAGTGATTGGTCAGATTAGAAAACCATCAGAAGTTTGTGGGAGGGAGTTTAGCACAAAAGACGTCCAAAAAAAAACACAAAATAATGACGAAATGCAACTAATTGTAATAAAAGGAGAATTTGAGCAATTATTTTCCATGGGAGGCGATGAAGGAGTAAAAACTTTCCCTTAATGTGAAATATAATACCGAAAAGAGAAATTAACTACCCACCCCAATAGGGCCGGCCTTTTAAAGAGGGTAACTTTTTTCACTTTCCAGGGGCAAGGTGAAGGAAATGCAGCTCCCTTTTCCCGGCTCGCTGGCGGCATGGATTGCGCCGTCGTGGGCTTGAATGATCTTCTTGCATATAGAGAGCCCAAGACCGGCACCTTTTCTCTCTCCATGCTGCTTTCCAACCTTGTTGAATTCATCGAAAACCTGGTCCAGTTCGTCCGGTTCAATCCCGACCCCCGAATCGATCACTTCGGTCAGGAGCCCTTCAGGAACGACCCGGCATCGCACCATGACCTGTCCCGGCGGATTGGTAAACTTTACCGCGTTGCCGATGACGTTGATCAAAGCCTGTTCGATGGCATTGACATCATAGCGGAGAAAGACCGGTGCATCAGGCAGCTCCAGCTTCACTTCAAGGCCGTTTTCTTTCATGTAGTTTCCCATCTGCGCCACCACACCCTCCACGGTATCAAAATAGGAGCCCCGCTGCATATCGACCTCCATCATATCCGATTCGATGCGGCATCGGTCGAGCATGGAGTTCACCAGAGTGAGCAGCCGGTCGCAGTTTCTCCCGCATTCCTGCAGGAAATGCTGCTGTTCGTCGTTCAGCCTGCCGAAGGACTCGCCATTGAGGAGCTTGAGGTAGCCGTTGATGATGGTGATGGGTGTCCGTAATTCATGGGTGGCGAAGGCAAGGCAGTCGGTCTTTTTGCGGTCCAGTTCCATGAGGCGAAGGTTCGATTCCTGCAGGTCCTTCACCATGATCTGGGCCTTCTCCCGAGCCTCCTTGTCACGTTTCCCTCGGTAAATGCCGTGGACCATCCGGTCCAGGGTCATCTTGATGGCCTGCATGTTCACCGGGCCGGCAGGGCGGTCGTGGGGCGGGGTATGGAGGGCTTCCACGGCGGATTGCAGGATCGCGTACCACGAGACCTGTATGACCAGGGTCTCGGGAGAGCACGTCTTGATGAAGTCCATGGCCTCGAGCTGCTCCTCCTGGGAGAGGGAGACACCGAGAAGGACAAAATGGTAAAATTGGGCCTCCAGCCGACTCCTGGCCGTGGCAGTGTCAGGACAAACTTCGACTCCATAACCCTCTCGCCGCAACATCACCTGTACATTGCCCGAATATTCGGGATTGGAGCTGATCAGAAGGATCCGGATAGAATCGGTCATCATTGAATTTAGAAGCAAGGACAAATAAAAAGGGAAGTTCCGGCGTTCCGTGTACTGGTTTTATTTAATCAAATTAACCATTTATTGTCAATCCAATTCCTGCGAGAGTCCGAAAATGCTGATGACACTTCCGTCCAGGCAGGAAATATGCCTTTGCGGTCCGCTATGGCGCCATAGAACACCACACCTCCGGCAACTGGACTCGCTCTGCGAAAGGTGATAAGGTCGCCCCACGAAAGGCTAGCCCGGATATTGCATGAGTGATCGTCATGAGAGGTCGTAGAAGCGCCGTAGGCAAGGCGAAGAAAATTTTCTGGCTGAAGACATATTGAAATATGTCGAAGTCAGA
>CAYUBU010000041.1:0-6223 GCA_964443105.1 uncultured Nitrospirota bacterium | reverse complement strand
CTGATCACCGATGAAACATCCATAAACACTGGGGCATCCAGGTAACGGGTCTTCACAAGGTTCAATAGCGTCTGCCGTTTCCAGGACTCCGAGATGGACGAGACGTAATCGAACCGATCCCGGTCCACCGTCCGGGGGCCGATGCCGACACAACTAGATAATTGCAGGGCAATAAGAATCATGAACCCGCTGAACGCGCGCCGGGTCCAGGTCGCCATGCCCGATGCTTTCTTTCCCGATTCCAGCCAGATCCGTCCCTTGGGGAGGCTATCTGTTGGAGGGGCTTGCACATGAAGGATCGTGTCCATTTTTTCTCCCTGCCAGAAAGCAAAAAGGGGACAGGCTGATTTTTTGTGATTCAATCCTGCAAGTATTGATAACCAGCCTGTCCCCTTTTATGATTCCGTTCCAAGGATGGTCGCCTCATAGGGATCGTCAAAGGGGTAATCATAGGGCGCCGCTTCCACCGTGCAGACGGCTACGAGAGCCAGACTGCACAACAGCAGACCCTGCTGCCATTTCTTAATCTTTCTCATATTGCTCACCTCTTTCAAATTAGATCTTACCTTCTTCGAAAGCCCGTTCGTGCCCGAGCCTTCTCGTGTCACGAGGTTAGCACGTTCCCCTGAGATCTCCCTGTACCGGCCTGAAGGAAAATTATTCCTTATCCGGTGTTATCTTGCTGATCCGAGATCCCTGTATGCCTAAGCCTGCCATGAGACCCTTCTGGTCGAAGAAGAACACATAGATATCCTCCTTCGCCGTGGTGGTCGACAGGGAACGGGCAACACCTTCGTCCACGATGGTGACGCTTGGGCCGACACCGACCTCCCAGCCGGAGCTTTTCTCAAGATGATCCAATGCAGATTGGGTCATAAAAAACATGGCATAACCGAACTTCTGCGCACCGGCCTGAAGACCATAGGAAGCAGCGACAGTCTTGTAGTACTCAACGGTCTTGCCATCTTCACGAAGAGATCCAACCCCGTATTGTCCGCCCACGACCAGACCCCCTTTAATGACATTTGGGAAGACAAGGATTCCCTTGGCTACTTTTGAGAGTTCCTTGGCCGTCGGTGTTCCGGCGTAGAGCTTTCCCAGCGCCGAGTCCACATCACGGTCGATCTCAACCGCAGTATCTGCCATTGCCGGGTTTTGGCTGATCAGGGGCTCGGACATGATCGCTCCGCCCATAAATACGATCACGTAGAGCAGGTTACAAATCGATAATGCTGACAACATCCTACGATATATCTTTTTCATGGCTATCTCCTTTTCACTGAGATTCATTATGGTTTCTTTGTCGCCTGCCTTTCACACCAGGATACAACCCATGCCAGCCTATTTCACGGCTTTGTCCATGGCGGTCAAGGCTTTCACCGTGGGGTTGTCCAGACAATACTCGATAAATCGGTCGGAAGCGTCCCCCAGTTTTTCCGAGCGATAGAGACTCGTCCCTTTTTTCCCCAACAGATAACCGTGCATAAAAGCGAGCGCAATATCACGATGATCCCCGGAAAAGCGCACAATGTCCTTGCAGGTGAAATCATTTATATCTTTCTGGGCTTTATCCTGGGCGAAGGATGCGCTTGATAAAGCCACACTAAATGCAACCGCAAACACGATACACCCTATGATAGACTTGATTTTTGACATAACATTCTCCTTTGTTTATTGTGAGAGTTTATTACCACTTTACCCGTCCCGCCATACAGTCGTCGTAAGCGCTCCGGTATGTCGCGCTCCGTCCAGCAGCCCTCCGGGCACCTCCAACCACCGCGCCAATGGCTGCGCCCTTCTTCGCGCCTTCACTGCGGCCCACGAGGCCCCCAAATGCGGCACCGCGGGCAGCAGTGCGTGCTGCCCCTCCCGCCACACTGCCCGCATCCATTTCAATGCGCTTGGCATAGGCATCGCAGTCAGATGGAGACACAGCAAAAGAAGTCTCCGGCAAAGCAAGAAAGCTCAATGCAATACCGACGATCACCCAAGATAAAACCCATGTAACTCTTTTCATTGCATACCTCCCTTCGTTTGTTAGATCATATTTTTCTTCTGGAGAGGTCTCTCTCCCACTCAAACAGGGCCGTCAGAATCTGAAAATGGCACCGCCATAAAGGCCTTTTTTATTCATATCGTCGAACACGTCATTGTCATCGAAGTCCCAATCGAGGTATCGGTATCCCATGTTTACGTCAAACTTCTCAAGCCGGTACCCGATGCCGCAAAGCACTTGCCAGGTAAAGTCCGTATCCCCGGCACCCATATCCAGGTGGTAAGGCAGATACCATTTGTCCGACAGATTCACTTGCCCCCTGACGCCTACTATACCGTCCCACACATGACCCGAATCAGAGAACTTGACTTTTGAAGGTCCCACTTTGACTTCCACGTCGGCTTCCAGCCAAAGATACCGCGCGCCGGCCAGGGCATTGATCGTGATTCTTTCTGTCTGCAGAACGTTGTAGCTAACCAGGGGGGTCACAATCCAGCCGCTGAGTTCCACCTCCGAGTCGGTGCCCACCACAAAACTGGAAGGTCCAACGGGCACGGTCAGTGAGCCCTGCTCGTCGTCTTTCACATCAAGATAGATGAAATCCGCGATAAGAGACCACTTGTCCCTGTGGGCCCCGATGGTCGTCATAAAGGCAAACTCCATGTTATCGAGAAGATCATTAAAATCTATATCGATATTATCGCCGGTAGCCGACTCACCTCCGATCGAGGCACCCCATAGGTATATTGCTGTATCAAACGCCCAATCCTCGCCGGATCCGCCTTCCTGTCCGGCCACGGTTCCAGGTACGGCCCAAAGAATACCCAATGCAAAAAACCATAAAAAGATTTTGTTCACCATCTGGGTTTCATCCTATTCTGTGTTATGCCTCATCCATGAACTCTAAGAACAGCAGCGGAAGACGCAGTTCATAAAGGCTGTTCAAGACCCCGATCAACTCGGCCTGATCCCTCACCGGTCCAACAAGTATTGTTACCGGCGCATCATCCGCCGGGTGGTTCGATGTGATGCTCAGCCCGCACAGGCGGTCCGACCAGCTTTCGTCCAGGCAGCCCTGAACTTTGATGCGGTAGGTGGCCGGTGTTCCCAGTTTCAGCCCTTGACCGTGATGCGAATGGGTCATTTTTCAAGATCCTTGCCGGCTGGCAGAAATAGACCACCCACCGTATGAAAGAAAACATAGCCCCAGTTGGTGCATAGCACATCACCCGAAAAGGGTTAACAACGGGGGATATTCGGGTTCGGTTGCCGTTGATATGGGATGCGGGCAATCGACCGGACGTATGATCAGCAACGGGTGGCGATGGCAAAACCCTGGCTTCGGCTGCGTCAGTTAATCTTTCAATTTATCCGGCTAATTAGTCACTCTTCAGCTCTTTTTTGTGCTATTACTCGTCATATCGGCTACTCCAGTCATATCTTTTTCCCGGCTTCAAGGCATCATTCCGGGCTTAATCCCGACTGAGGATTGGAGCGGCAACAGAGAGGCTATCTGGCAGGATCCGGTTGTCTCAACATAACCGAGTCATCGATACTGCGTAGATGAAGATCCCGCTGGGGAAAGGCAATCTCGATGCTGGCTTCCCGGAAACTCCGGTCAATTTCACGGTTAAGCTCGCTTCTCACCTTCAGTCTGTTATCCACATCCAATACCCAGACGCGCAGTTCGAAGTCGAGTGAACTCTCCCCTAAATTCAGAAATAGAACCTGAGGGGGCCGCGTTTTAGACACATCTTCGTTTGCATCGGCGCAGGCCGTCAGCGTTTCGATCACCAAGGCAACATCGGAACCGTAGGCCACTCCTACCGGAATAATAAGTCGTGCCTGACGATTGGTCAGCGTCCAATTGGTCACCTGATTGCTAACCAGATCGGCGTTGGGAATGATCATATCTGCCTGGTCGAAGGTCTGGACGGTTGTGGATCGAAGTCCCAGTCTTTTTATTTCAGCCCAGGTTCCACCAAGTTCGACAATGTCACCCACCCTGACCGGACGTTCAAAAAGTAGAATGAGGCCGCAAACAAAATTGTTCACAATCCCTTGCAGGCCAAAACCGATGCCGACGCCGAGGGCACTCAGCATGATCGTAAGTTTCGTGATTTCCAACCCAAGTATTGAAAGTGCCCATAAGAAACCTACGCCTATGATGACATAGTGAATTAATCGTTCTATGGCATGCCGAACCCCCCTTTCCACTCGACGTTTCAAGAGCACTTCATCCAGGAACAGTTTCAGGAGAATCCAGGAGAGGAGAAACGATCCATACAGGACGCCTGCTGAGGCAAGCAACAGGCCTATGCTTATCCGTTGGGAACCTATATTGAAACCCAGAGAAAGCAAGCTTTTCGTCGCCCCTTCCAGATCATCGTAAACTCCCCAAAGCATTAGAATAGCGGGCAGCAAAAACAGTCCTGTTACGGCGACGTCCATGAGGAGCGACACACGATGAATGAAGGTATCCATATCCCTATGCAACACCCCTGCTCGCTGGAGAGGTAATATGCGGAATAGCCATTCCAGACCGCCGTGAATCATGTACATGAACAAGAGGAAGACAGATATCGTGATGATCGAATCTATCGAAGACACAAACAGATATTCGGCAAAGGACTCTTTGCCCCAAAGCTCCGCGATGATTATGACGCCAAAAAACAAAGAACCTACCCGAAGCGACCGCGAATAAGAACGGGATTCTTTAAGACGGCCGCTTTCGCCGGCCCACCGGAAACAGAAGAAGAGTCCGGCAAGAGCTGTTAAGGTTGTGTAAAGCCTCATAAGCGGAAGGGGCAAACTGCTCACCACCATAAGTTGGGTGATGATCAGAACGATCACTAAGCCATAGACAAACTGCCTTTTCCAGGATGCTTCAATCAGGACTCCTACAAGTCGGGCGAAGGAGATCCCCCCCACAATCGTAAGCGCCCCTTCCCAGGTGGCTGGAAACCCGGCATATTCATAAATCCATATTGTCGCCATCACGCCGACAAATAATCCAGCAGAAAAAGGCCGTGAGGCCAGAAACCTCCATCGCTCTGATTCCTTTAACACCCGCCGGTTTCGATAGACGGCAATGAGTACGACAAGAGAAAGGAAGCCATGGAAAAGAACGATCCATCCGTATCGAGTGAAGAGCCGACTGTCGGGCCATGTGATTGCATCCAGGCCTTTTTGAACGGCGTACAGCAAATCGCTTCCGAATTGAGAGAAATATCGGGAGGAGAACATTGGGGGGGAAGCGTCGAGCAGGAGACTGCGCTGTCCGACCAGGATCAGCCCCTCTAATTCGGAGGAAAGAGTCTCTATTTTCGCCTGGATATTGCCGGCTTTCTCCTGTACCGTCAGCATCGCCTCCAGCCGGGGAAGCACGAGATTCAGGGCCCTGTCGATTGTGTCATTTGCCTTTTCAAAAGCCGATTGAATTCCATCGAGCGCCCACTCTTCGATCAGGGAAGGCTGCCATTCCTTCCAGAGTTTCTTCTCCGCCTGCCACTCCTTCCTCCATACCCCAAGCTGACTAAGTTCTTTGATAAGGATCTTGTTGATTTCTTTCAACAAATCATTCTCTTGCCCGATTGCCTTCCTGAGTTCCAGCAGGTTCCTGTAGCTGTAATCTTTTGAATCCTTGAGCCGCTGCAATTGAACGGCAGGTCCCTTGAGGTCCGCCTCGATAGCGGTATATTTCTTATCCAGTTCAGAGACCTCCAGTACGCCCGTGACCTTGTTTTCAAGATCCGCCAAACGACCGGACAATTTTGCCGCCAAGGGAATAATATCGACCAGATCCGGTACTGCAGCGGCCGGTTCTTGTTTCGTGCCGGCGGTTTGATCACCCTGGGGTTGCTCATTGGCCAATGCATGGCTGGATACCAGGCACACAGCCATCAGCAGTACGACCCCAAGAATTTTCTTTGCAGGGATTCTCATGTTCTTCCCCTCCGTGGTTTTTGATTTAGCTGGATCGATATCAATTACATTTGGTCTATTTATCCGGTTCGATTTGAGTGATCTTTGAACCCTGCACACCGAGACCGGTCATCCACCACCCGGCACGGCGGGTACCGGGGGGTCGATATTTCTTTGCCTGCTTGTTTTTTCTGCTCATTTCCTTTTCCATGTTTCAGTGTTCAGGTTTCAGGAGCTGACACCCGAAACCTGACACCTGAAAACCCTTTTACTACTTCACGCTCAATTTCCCCCGGCCGCCAG
>CAYUBU010000040.1:0-4273 GCA_964443105.1 uncultured Nitrospirota bacterium | reverse complement strand
AGGGTCACAAGAGTGCCGGCTGCTGCTGGGTGATGCAGTGGAGAGTTCCCAGACCGTGGACCAGATCACGGCAATCGATACCGACGATGCGCCGGTCGGAAAAGAGTTCCTGGAGAATTCCGCAGGCCTCCCGGTCCCGGGGGTCGTCAAAAACAGGGACCAGCACCGTTTCATTGCCGATATAAAAATTGGCGTAACTGGCGGGCAGCCTGCCTCCGGCGTCATCCGACACCCCCTGGGGCATGGGGAGTTTGACCACGTCGAATCGCGCCCCCGTCAGATCCCGGGCGTCAAGGAGAAGCTCAAAATTTTCCCGGAGGATGGCGTAGTTGGCGTCCTTATGGTTCTCCTCGAAAGCGCAGACGATCCTTCCGGGACTGACGAACCGTGCGATGTCGTCGACGTGGCCGTCGGTGTCGTCGCCGACGATACCCGCTTTGAGCCAGAGGATCTGTGCCGCACCGAGATAGTAGCGAAGGGCTTCTTCGATCTGTGACCGGTTCAAATGGGGGTTGCGGTTGGGGTTGAGGAGGCACTGCTCTGTGGTCATCACCACCCCTGCGCCGTTGACATCGAGGGCGCCCCCTTCCATGACCAGCGCCGGGGTAAAACGGAGAATCTTGAGGGATTCATTGATAGAGGCAGGAACACCGGTGTCCTTCATGAGGGCCTCGTACTTGCCGCCCCAGGCATTAAAGGTCCAGTCGACCATGGCCAGTCTCTTCTCCTCTTTTTGGGTCAAAAACAACGGCCCGTAGTCCCGGAACCAGACATCGGCGTATCCGTAGCGGTGGAAGCGGACGCGCTCTTTGTCGACCCGGCGCCCCTGAAGGGCTGCAGCGACCCGACGCTCCATGGCCTCATCCAGGACGAGCAGATCGATCGCCTCACCGGTGTGGATGGCTTCGATGATTTGCAGATAGGTTTGCTCCACGGCGGCCAGTCTGTTGGGGAAGGTTTCGGTGTCGTGGGGCCAGGCAAGCCAGAGGGCGTCGTGTCTTTCCCACTCCGCGGGCATGGCGTAACCGAGTGCCCTGGGTGTCTGGTGCAAAGCGGTCTCCTTCACATGCAAGGTTCAGGGGCGCGGGGTTCAGGGCCTGTTGGGATCGGTGAGCCGTCCATAGGTGTCGGGCCGGCGGTTTCGGAGAAACCCCCACCCCTCCTGCACCGCCTTGTTGCGGGCCAGATCGCAAGAGACCACCAGCACCGCTTCTTCCTGGTTGCCGGCACGGTCCAGGACGTTCCCGAAGGCGTCGCTCACGAAGGAGTTTCCCCAGAACCGGAGCCGACCCTCTTCGCCGACCCGATTCACCGCGGCCACGTGGATGCCGTTGGCAATAGCATGGGCGCGCTGGATCGTTTCCCAGGCGTTGTGCCAGTCCCCCTCCTCGGCTTCCTGGTCCCTGATCCAGCCGACGGCCGTGGGGTAGAAGATGAGGTCTGCCCCCTCCAGTGCACAGTGGCGCGCGGCTTCCGGGAACCACTGGTCATAGCAGATGAGTACCGCGAAGGTGCCGTGACCGGTGCGGTAGACGCGATAGCCCCGGTTCCCGGGAACGAAATAGTCTTGTTCGTAGAACAGCGGGTCCTGAGGGATGTGGACCTTGCGGTAGCTCTCAAGGAGGCGGCCGTCGGCATCAATGACCGCCGCGGCGCTGTAAAATCGTCCATCCGACCCTTTCTCAAAGAGCGGAACAATGAGCACAATACCGAGCGCTTTGGCCAGTGGGGAGAAAAAAGCCGTCGATTCTCCCGGAATCGATTCGGCCAGATGGCCGGCGCGCCCCCGGGGCGTCTGGGGAAAATAGAGGGTGTTATAGAGTTCAGGCAGACAGACGATCCGGGCGCCCCGGCCCGCGGCTTCCTGGATTTTCCCCGCGGCCCGTTCCCTGTTTTCCCGGCGGTCTTCCGACATGCGGGTCTGGATCAGTCCGATGGTGAGCGACGCCATGTTGTCCGTCCCTTTTCTCATGTTGGGGGGCTAGGTTCCCTGCCGCATGAAGATCCGCAGGTAACGGAGGCTGGAGAGGATCAGCCCCATCCCGATCCCGATATAGAGGGAGGCCAGGTAGGGCTTGGGGATACGGGAATGACGGAGCCCGATGCCCATGGCCATCATGACCACGATGAGGAAATAGCTTCGCCACGACTGAAAGGCGAAGAGGCACTGTTTGCCTTCCATGGGGAGGATGCGCCCCAGATTTTTGTCCACCACCTTAAGGAATCCGAAATGGTGAATGGCCAGGCCCGCCAGGAGTCCGGCAACGCCGCAGACAAAGGCAAGGGCCCCGCCGGCTTCCGCGAGCCACCGGTAGGCAAAGGAGAGGAGCATGGTTCCCACGGCGATCCACACCATTCCCGATAGGAGCAGAAGCATCTTCTTTTCTACGGCCGGCTTGAAGCGTTCCAAAGGGGTTTTCATAAGTGGGGAGGAGTATAGCTGGAACCCTTTCTATTGTCAAAGAAATGGAATGGTTCAGACCCCCGTCATCCAACGGGGCCGACCCCCATTCCTTGCCCATTCACTTCTTGACAACATCAGGTGCGATTGATAAGATAATTTGGTTTTTGGCAGAATATCTTTCTTAAGAATTTCAATAGGATAGGCTGTATTCGGAGGCGAAGCCCGTGGCCAAGAAACCCTGGGGAGGGCGATTTTCAAAAGAGACCGCCGGCGCCGTGGAGGCTTTTACGGCGTCGGTGCATTTTGACCGGAGATTGGCGAAATACGATATCCAGGGGAGCATTGCCCACTGCGAAATGCTCGCACGACAGGGGATTATTTCCGACGCCGACGGCCGAAAAATCATTCGGGGCTTGCGGGGCATCGAGGGGGAGATCACCAAGGGGACCTTTGTCTTCCGGCCGGAACTGGAAGACATTCACATGAATATCGAAAGCCGGCTTATCGAAAAGATCGGTGACGTGGGCGGCAGACTTCACACCGCCCGAAGCCGCAACGACCAGGTGGCCCTGGATACCCGGCTCTATCTGCGGGACGAAATCGAGCGGATCGACGGGCTCCTGGCCGACCTGATCCTGGCCCTGGTGGACCAGGCCCGGAAGGGTGAGGGGGTGATCATGCCCGGCTTCACCCATCTCCAGATCGCCCAGCCCGTCCTTTTTGCCCACCACCTTCTGGCCTACGGCGAGATGCTGGTTCGGGATCGGGAGCGCCTCGCGTCCTGTGCGAAAGGGGTGAATGTCATGCCCTTGGGATCGGGCGCCCTGTCGGGGACCCCCTTTCCCATCGACCGGGCCTATGTGGCCAAGCGGCTCGGATTCCGGGGGGTGACGGCGAACAGCATGGATGCGGTCAGCGACCGGGACTATATCGTGGAGTTTCTCTCCGCGGCGTCCATCATCATGATGCACCTCTCCCGTCTCAGTGAGGAGTTGATCCTCTGGATGAGCCAGCCCTTTTCCTTCGTCACACTGGGTGACGACTACTGTACCGGGAGCAGTATCATGCCCCAGAAAAAGAACCCCGATGTCCCCGAACTGGTCCGGGGCAAGACCGGCCGGGTTTACGGACATCTCATGGGGATGCTCACAACCATGAAAGGGCTCCCGCTGACTTACAACCGGGACATGCAGGAAGACAAGGAGCCTCTTTTTGATACGGTTGATACGGTCGTCGGCTCGCTCTCGGTCATGGCCGGGGCCATGGGGAGTTTGACGGTCAACAAGGCGCGGATGGAGGAGACCGCCGGGCTCGGTTATTCCACGGCCACCGACTTGGCCGATTATCTCGTTCGCAAGGGGATTCCCTTCAGAAGTGCCCACGAGGTGACCGGCGGGGTGGTGCGCTATTGCACCGAGTCCGGTCGGGACCTGCCGTCCCTGACCCTGGAGGTACTCAAAGGTTTCCACACCGCCTTTGAGAAGGATATCTATGGCTATATCGAGCCTGGCCGCTCCGTGTCGGCCCGGAACATCCCCGGCGGTACGGCGCCGGCCCGAGTCAAAAGACGACTTCGGGAACTGGAGAAACTGGTGTCCAAAGAACGAGGCCCGTCCCATCGAAAGAAAAAGCGTGCTCCATAAGGCGCGGCGGCTGCGGGCGCCGTGGTTCTTCGCCATGGTCCTGTTCGGTATCACCGGATGCGGCATCAAGACCCCGGTGATCGCACCGGACACGGACCTTCCGGACCCGGTCGCGGGGTTTGAGCTCTTTGTCCATGGCGACCGGCTCTTGCTGACCTGGATGGCCGCGGAGGAAGAGGGGGCCGGGCAGGCCACAGGATATAAGGTCTTCTACGAAGATGCCTGG
>CAYUBU010000039.1:0-7101 GCA_964443105.1 uncultured Nitrospirota bacterium | reverse complement strand
TCCTGGTCGTGTCGCTGCTTCTGGTTCCCGCCCAAACGAAAGCTGCAACCTATGACGCCACGGGAGACTGGAACTACACCATATCAGGCAGCTACGTTAATCCCGGAACTGCCGGTTGTGATGACAATCTAGATAGTTCCGGCGGGCTAAGACTCGTTCAATTTGACGATAGTTTTGCTTTTCTCTTTGACGACGCGGATGTGTTTCCCGGTAGTGTCAGTGGGAACATTTATAATTACGCTTCGACGTACCCGGACAGCGGAGGAACAAGTACGGAGAGCATGACTATTACCCTCTCTTCGGCTACGTCAGGTTCCGGAACGATCATTTGGTCCTGGTCTGGTGGAGGTTTGTCTTGCAATGGCGGTGCAAATATCTCTGTAACCAAACAGACCAACCAGGCTGCTCCCCTGTACGATGCCACCGGTGACTGGAATTACACGGTCACCAATACCTCCTCCAGCTGTGGTGCACCGGACCCAAGTTTTACGAATGGGGCCGTGGTGACGCAGACGGGAAACAGCGTGACCCTTGTGGATCAGGATAACGGATATACGTATAAAGGAATCGTCAGCGGCAGTGCCTACTCATTATACGATTTTGAGCTTTCAGATGGCGGTGCCGCATTTGATATTCTCGATGTTACCCTCTCTTCCCCGACGGCCGGGAGCGGTGAGTTAAGCTGGTACTGGGACGATGATGTGGAGTATTGTGAGGGCGGGGGCACGCTTTCCCTCACGAAAGAAGGAAGCGCCACCCACGAGGAGGCGATCATCGATTTCGGAGCAAGCGGAATCTGGGTCTGGAAGAACAATGCTTCCTGGATGAAATTGCATCCGTCTAATTCAGAGAATATCGTCACCGGGGATCTGGACGGCAACGGTTTGGATGAAACCATCATCGATTTTGGTGCCAGCGGAATCTGGGTCTGGAAGAACAACGCAACCTGGGTGAAGCTCCATCCGTCCAGCCCCAATTCCATGGTTACCGGCGATACGGACGCCAATGGCAAGGATGAGGTGATCATCGATTTCGGCTCCAGCGGGATCTGGATCTGGATGAACGATACTGACTGGGTAAAACTCCATGACTCCAATTCCGATTCCATGGTGATGGGGGATATGAACGGCAACGGCAAGGATGAGGTGATCATCGATTTCGGCGCCGGCGGCGTCTGGGTCAGATACGACAACGGGAGTTGGGCGAGACTGCATGCCTCCAATCCCGAAGACATGAGCGTCGGGGATCTGGACGGCAACGGCCGGGATGACGTGGCCATCGGCTTTGGGGCTGACGGGCTCTGGGTTGCCTACAACAATAACACGTGGACGAAACTCCATCCGCTCGGCGACGTAGGCCTGATCACGGGGGATATGGATGGCAGCGGTTCCGACGAGCTGTTCGTCTACTTCGGCCCAGGCTCCGGTCTTTGGATCTACGAAAACAATGCCGACTGGTACAAGCTGCATCCCGGCCCTGCCGAGGATGCCGATATGGGAGACCTCGACGGCAATGGTCGGGATGAGGTGATAATCGACTTTGGCTCCAGCGGGGTTTGGGTGTACGACGATTCCGTGCTCCCAGCTTATCCTTGGACCAAACTCCATCCTTCGGATCCTGAAGACATCACATCAGGCGAGATGGACGGGATCTGAGCAGGAAGTTTCGTGCGGTATCGAACACCGGTTAATTCATAGAGACAAACAAGCCCTATCTTCTTTTTGAGATAGGGCTTGTTTTGTTTTTTCGCTGTCAGCAAGTGGGGGTATGGACGATTCCGGGCAAAAGCGGATTGGTTGATAACGTAAAATGTTCTACGGTATTCTGTCCATGCATCCGCAAAAGCTTGACGATTCTGGTTGGAGATGGTATACAATAATGTGCTTAATGTGCCCTTGTTCTTGGTTTAGAAGAGGGATTCTTTTTATTTCGCTCTAATCTGGGTATTTTTGACTCATAAATTCTCTAGTTGCTGAAATTGAAGGAGGAAAAATGATGAATAGAGCGATGATTCATAAACGCGGGACTTCATGGTTGGCGGTGTTGGTGCTCGTGGTCTGCCTGGCACCGCTGCATGCCGAGTCTGCTACATACGCCTTTGAGACATTCGATTACCCCGGCGCCTCGGATACATTCGCTTTCGGGGTCAATAACGTCGGTGGGGTCGTTGGCGAATATTGGGGAAACGAAGGTGAATTCTACGGCTTTATTGATGATGGCGCCGATCTCACCTCCCTCGATTTTCCCGGTGTCGGAGGGGCGACTTCCGCGTACGACATAAACGACTCCAATTATGTGGTGGGCGAATATTGGGACAGTAACGATTTCATCCACGGATTTATCTATCACATAAGAAACTATGAGTCCCTCAACAGACCAGGTGCCGCCGATACCTGGGCCAACGGGATCAATAATGACAACACGATTGTCGGAGGCTACTTGAGCTTCGGGGGAAGCTACGTTGGTTTCAAGTACAGCGGCGGTCTCTTTTCCGACATTGCCGTGCAGGGTGCTGTAGATACGGAGGCTTTTGGCATCAACGAATCGGAGAAGATCGTCGGAGTGTACTGGAACTCGGGCGGTGTAGCCCATGGCTTCCTTCGTTCGGGTTCCGATTATTCTGACATCGATTTCCCCGGTGCTTCGTGGACGTACGCCTACGACATCAACAACTCGGACCAGATCGTCGGTTCCTATGACATGAACGGTGTGGTCCATGGGTTTCTCAAGGATGGCAGTTCTTTTGTCACCATAGACTACCCCGGCGCTGTGTATACTGAGCTTTACGGGATCAACGATTCGGGCGTCGCGGTTGGGACTTACCTCGACGAATTCTATTTTGCCCATGGTTTCCTGGCGTCCCCCATCTCTCAAAGTGATCTCATCATCGATTTTGGCGGCAGCGGCATCTGGTTATTCATGAACAATGCCTCCTGGGTCAAGCTCCACCCCTCAAACCCTGATTCAATGGCCATGGGCGACCTCGACGGCAATGCAGGGGATGAGGCCATCATCGATTTCGGACCGAGCGGCGTCTGGGTGCGGGTGAACAATACGGCCTGGACAAAACTTCACCCATCCAATCCTGATGCCATCGTCACGGGGGACATGGACGGCAATAGGAAAGATGAGGCCATCATCGATTTTGGCGCCAGCGGTATCTGGGTCCGGCTTAACAATACCTCCTGGACAAAACTTCATCCCGCCAATCCTGATTCCATCGCCACCGGTGACCTGGATGGCAATGGTCTCGATGAGGCCATTATTGATTTCGGCGGTAGCGGAGTCTGGATCCGGCAGAACAATGCCTCCTGGATCAAGCTTCACCCCTCCGATCCTGATTCCATTACTACCGGTGACCTGGACGGCAACGGGAAAGATGAGGCCATCATCGACTTTGGTGCCAGCGGTGTCTGGGTACGGATGAACAATGCTTCCTGGACGAAGCTCCATCCCTCCAATCCTGATTCCATTGAGACCGGAGACTTGGATGGGAATGGCCTGGACGAGGTGATCATCGACTTTGGTTCCAGCGGACTCTGGGCGAGGTTTAACAACGCCTCCTGGACCAAGCTACATCCGTCCAGTCCGGACGGCATGGTTTCCGGCGACCTGGATTGACGGGTGCATCCGCTAGAGTAAACGAGCCCGAAAGTTGGATTGGCCAATCTGCCCGGAGCCCATTGGCTTAATAAAGCTGTTTTGCAGCAAATATCCCGATATTCGGGCGCGCCATACGACCCATGTCTCCATCGCGTTCTCGTGTAATAATCGATCATGAAGCCAATATTTGGCCGTTGGGATTTGCATGAAATGAGGGAAGAGGGGTGGTTTGTCTCTCTTCTTGTGGTGGACGATTTCAAGAGCTTGACTTTGCCTGTCCGGTATGATAGCCAAAGCTTTAACCCGGATAGAGGGGGACAGGATCGACTCTCGCTGTTGGGCCAGTCGCAGTTCCCAACCATCTTCCTTCTCCGTCGGCCCGGACATGACGGAAATATCGCTTGAGTCGTCGGGATCTCGGAATAAGCGGTCACGGCGAAATCGCTTGTCGTTAAAGCGTTGAACCTGTCAAGGATGAGAGTCTAGGTGCTTATCTCCATCTTCCCATTATGCCCTTCTCGGTACCACACCATTGTTTCAATGAAAGAATTCTGTTTCAGAGCCTGCGGGCAGCGTCGAGCCCTGTTGCGTAAAACTCCATGGAGGTTGTATGAGTCAGAATGGTTTCCAGAATAAGAGCATTTGGGCGATTGCCCTGCTCATCGTTGTGGCACTGGCATTCACATTCATGTGGACAAAGCAAGACACTGAGACGAAACCGGCAATAACGAAGTCCGACTCTGTGTCGGAAACGGAAACGTCTCGGGGTTTGGCGAGCCCCGGTCGCTCTGGGCTCCCGGAGGGGGCAACGGAGGTTCATCGGGAAATGCATCCCGGTAGATTTGAGGCCCCACGGGTTTCGACCGTGCCCTTTGGACTTTCATTGAAACTTGTGGGTACGGTCTTGAGAGAGGATGAGAAGTCGTCAGCCGTCATCCTGAATGAAATTTCAGGAGAGGAACGACTGTACAGAGTCGGGGATACCATCGAGTCCGTAACCCTCCTGGAAATCTCGAAAGAGAGTGTGGTTCTGGAAAAAGACGGCGTGACCCAAGTCTTGCGGATCACTTCGAGTGTCGGCGGTGAGGCGCAGGCCGGGGACGTGGACTCGGAGAATGGTCCGCCCTTCACCGGAGTGGCAGAGGAATTCGAAAAGTTTGAACCGGTGGTCGTGGAAGGGGGGCCGCCGGTCGATCCGAATATGCCGGTCAAGGAACTCCCGCCCTTTGAACCGATTACGAGCCCCACAGGGCCGCCGGTCAAATCCGGGGAATAAGGGAGAAAGTGACGGGATTATCCCGGGAGCCAGGGTAGACTTGGCCCGAAATGGTTTGAGCTCACCCCTTTGACCGAAAGGAGACAGGGGCTGCGCGGCAGAAAAGTTTACCAGGAACTCTTCATTCTAAGAGAAGGAGGGAGCTATGTTGCAAAAGCATTTCAGAAAATCGGCTTTGGGCAAATGGCTGGGATTGCTTCTTGGTATGGGACTTCTGCTCCTTGCCCTGAATCACACCCCGACGGGCTCTGGGGATGTCAGCGCCAGTGGCGATGCCGCCCTGGGTGCTCTGCTGGAGGACGGCCTGGCGGCGTTCAGCAACGGCCAGGACGATCTGCTTCTAGATTTCGGTGCCAGCGGGCTATGGGTGCGGACGAACAACGTATCCTGGACACGTTTACACCCATCGACTGCAGGATCCATGGTCGCCGGGAACCTCGATGGAAGCAGCCAGGATGAAGCGATCATCGACTTCGGCGCCAGTGGCATCTGGGTGCGCTACAACGAAACGTCCTGGGCCAAGCTGCACAGCGTAAGTCCCAAGAGCATGACCGTGGGAGATATGGACGGCTATGGAAAAGATGAACTCATTGTCGATTTCGGACCTCCTTACGGCATCTATGTCCGGTACAACAACACATCCTGGTCGCTGCTTCATCCCGGAACGGCGGACCATGTTGCCACAGGCGACCTGGACGGCAACGGGCAGGATGAGGCGATTATCGATTTCGGTGCCAGCGGCATCTGGGTCCGGATGAACAACACGTCCTGGACCAAGCTCCATCCATCGAATCCTGATTCTATGGTAACGGGAGACGTGGATGGGAGCGGTGAAGACGACGTGATTGTCGATTTCGGACCCAGTGGCGTCTGGGCCTGGATGAACAATCTTTATTGGACCAAGATCCATCCTTCCAATCCGGACCAGATCGTCGTGGGGGACCTGGATGACAACGGTGAGGACGACCTGGTCATTGATTTCGGTGCCGGTGGTGTCTGGGTCAGGTACCATGACCATTTATACGGCTGGATGTGGGAAGGGCAGTGGACGAAGCTCCATCCTTCCAATCCCGAGTCCATGGCTGCCGGCGATATGGACGGCAATGGCGCCGAGGAAGTGGTGATTGATTTCGGGGCGAGCGGCACCTGGGTGCGGTATAACAACATCACATGGACCAAGCTTCACAGCGGCAACCCTGAGGATATGTGCTTCATGACCCAGGGCGGCATTCTGGCCGCGAAAGAATATTTCGAAGCGGCCGTGACACAATATCCCACGGATACGTCGAATGACGGCGATGCCGCGCGATTCTTCTATGCCTTGACCCGTATCGCGGCCCTGGGCTTTGATGTCCATTCTGATGGAAACCCCGCAGACCTCAACCGGATCGCCGATCTTCTCGACCTTCTCACCTGCAGCCCAGCGGGTCGAGGTTTGGAAGATTCTGGTGACCCCTGTCCCGACATCTGGCCCACCAGTTCTCCCACCGGGCAGGATTATCAGACCTTTCTAGCGACGACGGTTCGCGACGAACTCGAGGGTGCCATTGCCAATCTGGATGACGTTTCCGAGTCATTTAATGTTGCCTGGAGGGTTCCCGAAGGTGGTGACATGGTGGAAAGTGATTATGGTGATGTGCTCTATTTCAAGGGGTGGGTCAAAGGCGCCTTAGGGTTGATCTTGCTTCTCGACTCATATAACCTCAACGCTGATTTAGACTTGGAAATCAATAACCCAATCCGTACCCGGCAGCAATTTCTGGCAAGCAACCCGAGTTTCTTGACGCTGAGAACGCCCAATGAGCTGGTGTCGGCCAGAAGCAACGTTGATGCCGGCCTGATCGATCTGGACAGCGCCATCGACTGGATACAAACAGAGATAGACGACCAGACAGACGATCTGATCAATCTCTTTGGCAGGACCCCACTGGAAATTGAAGAATCAAAGCAGGGCATCACAACGGCGAGAGCCTGTTTAGTGGGACCATGTACGATCGATGACCATGAGACACCGGTTGATGGCTCGGACGATTTCATCATTGATTTGAGCCCACTCTTCGCGGGAGTCAATATACGAGGTTTGCTGCCGTCCTACAGTGGAGATCAAGTCATCGGTTTTCTCCCGGATCCGACCTTTGGGGGCCTCCTGTCAGCAGTTTCATGGGGCAATCCAAGCGTGCTCAATAGTGATGTCAATGCAAATAATACAGCAGACATTTTTG
>CAYUBU010000038.1:0-23877 GCA_964443105.1 uncultured Nitrospirota bacterium | reverse complement strand
GAACCGACCGATTCAGGAGAATTTTGAACCCGGATCCACCTTCAAGCTGATTACCCTGGCCACGGCCCTTGACCAGGGGGTGGTCAAACCCAGGGATATCTTCTTCTGTGAGAACGGCGCCTACCGCTTTCACAATACGGTGTATCACGATACCCATGAGTACGGTTGGCTCACGGCACGTCAGATCCTGCAGCGCAGCAGCAACATCGGCGCCATCAAAATCGCCGAACGTCTCAATAACAAGGATTTCTATCGATATATCCGGGATTTCGGGTTTGGTGAAGAGACCCAAATCGATCTGCCCGGGGAATCGAGGGGTATGCTCCGTTCCACGAAGCGCTGGTCCGGGCTCTCCCGGGCCTCACTCTCCATGGGGCAGGAAGTTTCGGTGACCGCGCTTCAGATTATCACAGCCGCTGCGGCTATCGCCAACAATGGGACCCGGCTCCAGCCCTATGTGGTGTCCCGGGTGGTCTCACCGGAAGAAAAAACCGTTCTGGAAAGAAAGCCGAAAGCCGTCGCTCAGGTCATATCAAAAGCGACGGCAGCCCAGATGATGCGGGTTATGGAGTCGGTGATCGACAAAGACAAGGGAACGGCGCCTCTGGCCCAGGTCCCGGGGTTTCGTGTCGCCGGGAAGACCGGCACGGCCCAGAAGTTCGATGTCAAACTGGGCAGCTACTCGACGGATA
Source organism: uncultured Nitrospirota bacterium (assembly GCA_964443105.1). GTDB lineage: Bacteria > CG2-30-53-67 > CG2-30-53-67 > CG2-30-53-67 > CG2-30-53-67 > CAYUBU01. The sequence goes on along the minus strand of CAYUBU010000038.1, from coordinate 23,185 downwards.
AGTATGTCAGCTCATTTGTCGGGATCGTCCCCGCCGACGACCCGGAGATTGCCCTCCTCGTGATCGTTAATGAACCCCAGGGGCAGTTCTACTACGGCGGGTATGTCGCAGCCCCCGCCTTTCGGAGAATCGCCGAGAGAACGCTGCGCTATCTCAAAGTGGTTCCGGAAGATGCGCCGGAGCTGAGGCTGACCCTCGGGGAGGGCAAGGAGGCCCCCATTTCGGCGATTAAAGGGAGTGGCTGATGAAACTGAGCCGCATCCTGTCGGTGCTCCCGGAGGCCCGTCTTTCGAGAGGATCGGAGAAGATGGAAATTACGGGTATTGCCGACGATTCCCGGAAAGTCGGTCCCGACTACCTGTTCGTGGCCCTTCGGGGGACCCGAACCGATGGCCATGCCCATGCCGCCGATGCCGTCGATCGGGGCGCCGCGGCTGTGATTACGGAGAAAGCGTTGAATCTTCCCGGTGTTGCAGAAATCAGGGTACCCGACAGCAGCAGCGCCCTCGCCCGGGCGGCGTCCTGCTTCTATGGATATCCCTGTGACGAGTTGACGGTCATCGGCATCACCGGGACCAACGGCAAAACAACCGTTTCGCTCCTGGTGAAGCGGCTGCTGGAAGAGGCGGGTCAGAGCACCGGTCTGATCGGGACCTTGCGTTATGAAATCGCCGGCCGTATCCTGCCCGCGCCCAATACGACCCCCGGCGCGCTGCAGCTGCAGAACCACCTGCGGCACATGGCCGATGAGGGGACGGCGGCCTGCGTCATGGAAGTCTCCTCCCATGCTCTTGCCCTGGGGCGCGTCGAGGAATGCCGCTTCGATGTTCGGGTGTTCACCAACCTCAGCCGGGACCACCTCGATTTTCATTCGTCCATGGAGGACTACTATCAGGCCAAGCGGCGGCTCTTTGATGAAGCCTATGAGAAGGAGGACGGCGTCTCGGTGATTAATGTGGATGACCCCTGGGGGCAGCGGCTGGCGCAGGAGCTGGACGGTCCCGTGATTACCTATGCCATCCGGGAGCCTGCCGATTTTTCCGCCCGGGACTGTATGAGCACCATGGACGGTCTCTCCTTTTCCATGGCGACGCCCGACGGGACGGTGGACGTGAAATCTCCGTTGTGCGGTGAGCACAACATGATCAACCTTCTTACGGCTGCGGCGGTGGGCCACGGTCTGAAAATTCCATTAGAAACGACAATCAGCGGCATCACCGGGGTCCACACCATTCCAGGCCGCTTCGAAAAGTTTTCTGGTCCCGGCTTCTCGGTGGTGGTCGATTATGCCCATACTGACGATGCCATAAAGAACCTCCTTGGCGCGGTGCGCAAAGTGTGCGGCGGCCGGATCATCACGGTATTCGGGTGCGGCGGCGACCGGGATCGGGGGAAGCGGCCGCTCATGGGGAGAATCGCGGCGGACCTGTCGGATATCATCATTGTGACTTCCGACAATCCGAGGACCGAGGACCCCGCCGGCATCATCGACGAGATACTCATCGGTGTGAGAGAGGCGAAGCCCCTGGAGGCCCGGGTGATGGCCGACCGCCGTGCCGCCATTCAGGCCGCTATCGATGAAGCCGGCGACCAGGATGTGGTGGTGATCGCCGGCAAGGGGCACGAAAACTACCAGATTCTGGGGGAGAAGAAGATCCATTTCGATGATCGTGAAGAGGCCCGCCGCGCCCTTGACGCCCGGGCCCGCCGGCAAATGGGAAAAAGGTAAGAGACGGTGTTTATGACTTCGACCGTATTGGAGGCCACAGGGGGGAAACTGATCCGCGGGAGCGACAACTGTCGTTATTCGGGCGTGTCCATCGATTCCCGAACGGTGGAGGCGGGGGAGCTCTTCGTTGCCATCCGGGGCGATCGATTTGATGGTCACAGTTTTTCTGAATCAGTCCTGGAGAAGGGGGCCGCGGGCCTGTTGGTCCGTGAAGGGTGGGAACCCTCCCGGGAAAGCCGGTTCAACGCCCCGGACAACAAAGCCGATCTGATCGCGGTGCCCGATACCTTGAGGGCGCTGCAGGATCTGGCCCACCACCATCGGATGGGCTTTGCCATCCCGGTGGTGGCGGTCACGGGAACCAACGGCAAGACGTCAACGAAGGAGATGATTTACGCCATTCTCAACGTGGGACTCCGGGCTTTCCGGTCGGCGGGGAATCTGAACAATCATATCGGTGTGCCCCTCAGCCTTCTGAAAATGCCGCGGGAAACAGAGGCCGCGGTTCTGGAATTCGGGATGAGCGCTGCCGGCGAGATACGAAGGCTCCGGGAAATCGCCCGGCCCACAGTGGTGGCCATCACCAATGTGTCGGCGGCCCACATGGACCACCTGGGGACCCTGGACGACGTGGCCCGGGCCAAGGGTGAAATTCTTGAAGACCTTCCGGCCCATGGATGGGCCGTGCTCAATTGTGACGATCCCCGGATCTTGGCGCTCCGTCGGCAGGTTCAGGGAAAGACTATCACATTCGGTTTCTCCCCCGAGGCCGACGTGACCGCGGATGCGATCGAGATTCTTGAGGAAGGGGGGAGCCGTTTTTGCCTGAGAGTCGGCGAAGACCAAAAAACGATTCGCCTGGATCGGCCCGGCAGGCACCAGATCGCTAATGCCCTGGCCGCCGCCGCTGTCGCCCGGGTTCTGGGAAGACCGATGGAGGATATCGCCCGGGGGCTTGAGAACTCTGATCTCCCGGCCATGCGTTGGGAAACCACGGTCCTTGCCAACGGTGCGGTGGTGATCAACGATGCTTACAACGCGAATCCCGGGTCCGTTGCCGCGGCTCTCGGAACGCTGGAAGGGCTAGGCGAAGGCCGGCGCAACATCGCTGTGCTAGGCGATATGCTCGAGCTTGGTGCTCAGAGCGAATCACTCCACCGGGAGGTGGGGGGTATGGTCGCGACGAGCGGCATCGTCACACTGATCACCGTCGGTGATCAGGCCCGTCGGATTGGAGAAGGGGCTCTCAAGTACGGCATGACCCGGGACCAGGTGGTCTGCTGCAATGACTGGATGGAGGCTGTCTCTGCGCTCAAGGCGCTGGTGCAGGCCGATGACCGGATCCTCATCAAAGCGTCGAGAGGGGCGGGGTTGGAGAGGGTGGCGGAGGCACTTAAAGAGCGCTCCTGATAGAGGCTGGGGAGCGGACAATGGAAGCCATGCTATATCATTTGCTCTATCCTTTACACGAGACGTACCAGGTGTTCAACGTCTTTCGTTATATCACCTTTCGCACGGTGGTGGCTGCTTTGACGGCGCTGCTGATCAGTCTTGTAATCGGTCCCTTCATGATCCGGTGGCTCACCCAGTACCATGTGGGGCAGCGGATCCGAAAACTGGGGCCCCAGGACCATCAGAAAAAATCGGGGACCCCCACCATGGGCGGCGCGCTGATTATCGTCTCTCTCTTTGTCTCGACAATCCTCTGGGCCGATCTGACCAACCGCTACGTGTGGCTCGTGCTCCTGGCGACCCTCGGTTTCGGTCTGATCGGTTTTGCCGATGACTATATCAAACTGATCCGGAAAAGGTCCGAGGGGCTCCGGCCAAGAGACAAATTCGGGCTTCAGATTATTCTGTCGCTGATCATCGGTCTGTTGCTGGTCATGAATTCCCAGGATGCCATCACCACCACACTGCCGCTCCCCTTCTTGAAGAAGGCCATGCCTGACCTGGGGTGGTTTTATCTGCCCGTTGCCATGGTGATCATTGTGGCCACGTCCAATGCGGTGAACCTGACCGACGGGCTCGACGGATTGGCCATCGGTCCCGTGATGATTGCCTCCATGGTCTACGCCGTGATTGTCTACGCCGCTGGAAATGTCCGATTTGCCGACTACCTTCAGATCCCCTATCTCAAAGGGGCCGGCGAGCTGACCCTGTTCTGTTTTGCCATGACCGGCGCCAGTCTGGGTTTCCTCTGGTTCAACACCTATCCGGCCACGGTTTTCATGGGGGACATGGGCTCCCTTGCCCTGGGTGGCGCCCTCGGCACGGTGGCGGTCATCAGCAAACATGAAATACTGCTCATTCTGGTGGGCGGCATCTTTGTCATCGAGGCCCTGTCGGTAATTATACAGGTGGCGAGCTTCAAGCTTTTCGGAAAGCGGGTTTTCAGAATGGCGCCGATTCATCATCATTACGAACTCAAAGGGTGGGCGGAACCGAAGATTATTGTCCGCTTCTGGATTATTTCCATCATTCTGGCTTTGATGGCACTGGGAACATTGAAGCTCCGGTGATGCCGGGGCCCTGATGATTCAAAACGGTCTGGGCGATGTTGGGATTGGATGAAATGGACGTGAAGGAGAAAAATATTGTCATCGTGGGACTGGCCCGTTCCGGTATTGCCGCGGCGAAACGGCTGCAGCAGCTGGGCGCCCATGTCACGGTGACCGATGCCAAGTCCCGGGCTGCTCTGCTGGCGTCTATAGAGCAGCTGCCTTCGGGCGTTCAGCTCGACGTAGGCGGCCATTCACCGGACACCCTGGGAAAGGCAGAGTTTGTGGTGGTCAGCCCCGGTGTACCCATGGCCATCCCCTTCCTTCAAAGAGCCCGGGAGCGAGGCGTCGAGGTGATCAGCGAAGTGGAACTGGCCTACCGTCTCATGCCCGGGGAGTATGTGGCGGTGACCGGAACCAACGGCAAGTCGACGACCACCTCACTCATTGGTGAGATGCTTAAGGCGGCGGGGAAAAACACCCTGGTGGCGGGCAATATCGGGACGCCGCTGATTTCATTGAATCCGGGGCTTTCGGAGATGCCCTCTTTTGTGGTGGAACTGAGCAGTTTCCAGCTGGAAGGGATTGACCGGTTCAGGCCCCATGTGGCGGTACTCCTGAATATTTCCCCCGACCACCTCGACCGCTACGCCGACATAACGGCCTATGGAGAGGCGAAAGCACGCATTTTTGCCAACCAGGAAGAAAACGATTTTGCCGTCTTGAATATGGATGATCCCGCTGTCGCCGCGATGGCCCCGGGGCTTCGGGCCGTGGTGGTACCGGTCAGTCTGAAGGAGCCGGTGGTGCAGGGCGTCTACTTTGGGGACGGGAGAATAGAGTCGAGTCTGGCGGCCTGTCCCGGCGAGATCGTGGCGGTAAAGGAGATGCAGATTCGGGGCTTACACAACATCGAGAACGCCATGGCCGCTGCCGCCGCGGCGCTGGTCAGCGGTTGCGACCTCGCGGCGGTCCAATCGGTGCTGAAGACTTTTCCCGGGCTGCCCCACCGGATGGAAGCTGTCGGCACAGTGGGGCACGTTCATTTTATCAACGATTCCAAGGGGACCAACGTTGGAGCCGTCATTCGCTCCCTGGAGAGTCTGGATGCGCCAGTCCATCTGATTGCCGGCGGGCAGGGAAAAGGGATCGGTTATGAGATGCTCCGAAAGGTGGTGGGGAAACGGGTTCGCACCCTCGTCTTGATCGGAGAAGCCGCGGAATCGATGGCCCGGGACCTGGAGGGGACCACGGAGATCAGGCGGGCGGCAACTCTGGGGGAGGCGGTGGAGCAGGCTTTCCAGCGGGCCGATGCCGGCGACTACGTGCTGCTCTCTCCGGCCTGTGCCAGCTTTGACATGTTCCGGGATTTTGAAGAGAGGGGGACCCGCTTTGCGGCGGAAGTCAACCGACTCAAGTCGATTCACGAATCGGGGAGACGATGAAAAAGCATTTTGACATCATCCTCCTGGTTGACGCCCTATTCCTCTCGGTCCTGGGGGTTATCATGGTCTACGCGGCCAGTGCCTACATGGCGATGGATCGCTATCAGGATCCGGTGTTTTTTTTGAAACGGCAAGTGACCTACTTTGTGGTCGGTGTTCTGGCCATGCTGGCCATGGCCAATTTTAATTACGCCCACCTCCGGTGGGCCGTGTTTCCCCTTTTATTCTCTTCCCTGGTTCTGATGGTCCTGGTTCTGATTCCCGGGATCGGTGTGAAGGTCGGGGGCGCCCAGCGCTGGATCGAAGTCGGCGGGTTGACCTTTCAGCCGGCGGAGATGACCAAGATCTGTTTGATTATTTACATCGCCAATTCCCTGAAGAAGAAGCAGGAGAAGATGAAAGATTTTGTTTACGGTTTTACCCCCTACGTGGTGATCCTGGGTGTCTTTTTCATGCTTCTGATTCTGCAGCCCGATCTCGGTACCGCGGTGAGCCTCTCAGCGGTGGTCCTTTCCATGCTTTTTATGGCCGGGGCCCGGCTTCGGTATCTCGTTTCCCTGGCCCTCGTTTCCATCCCCGTCATGTATATTCTGATCATGGGGGAGGGCTATAGACGGCGGCGGTTCTTCGCATTTTTAGATCCATGGCAAGACGCGTCCGATTCAGGATTCCAGATTATTCAGTCTTTTCTCGCAATCGGCAGCGGCGGGTTGACCGGCATGGGGCTGGGCGAAGGGAAACAGGAATTTCTCTTCCTTCCTGCGCCCCATACGGATTTTATTTTTGCCATCATCGGGGAACAATTCGGCTTTGTGGGCGCCGTCACGGTTGTGCTGGCTTTTGCTGTTTTTCTTTACCGGGGCCTGCTCATCTCGGTTCGTTCCGTCGATCCCTTCGGCCGCTACATGGCGTTGGGGCTGACGCTCATGATCTCTATTCAGGCCCTGATCAATCTGGCCGTGGTTGTGGGACTTCTGCCCACCAAGGGGATTACGCTCCCCATGGTGAGCTATGGCGGTTCTTCCCTGTTGATGACATTTATCGCCGTCGGGATCCTGCTCAACGTTTCCAAGTGGACCCGGGTCTCATGAAGATTGTTTTTGCGGGAGGCGGTACGGGCGGGCATCTCTATCCGGCCATCGCCATGGCGAAAGAGCTGATTCGGCGGCACGAGGCAAGTGAGGTCTTATTTGTGGGGACATCGGAGGGGCTGGAAGCGCGGATTCTCCCGGAAGAGGGGTTTGATCTGAAAACCATTCGCATGATGGGTGTCAAAGGGAAAAAAACGATGGAACAGCTCCGGGCCCTAATCAGTTTTCCCGTGGCCCTGGCCCAGTCTCTGAGGATTCTCAGGACTTTCAGGCCCGATGCGGTGATCGGAGTCGGCGGTTATGCGTCGGGGCCGGTTGTTATGGCCGCCTGGCTCTTGCGAATGCACACCATGCTCCAGGAGCAGAACAGTGTGCCCGGGGTCACCAACCGCATGCTGGCCCGGTTCGCGGAGCGCATCTACACCGCCTATGAGGCGGCGGAGCCATTCTTTCCGCGGCACAAGGTTCTGATTACCGGGAACCCTCTTCGGTCTGACATGCTGCAGGGGGAGAGACGCGAAGGGATGAAAGTGTTCGGCCTGCAGGAAGGACGAAAGACTGTGCTGATCTTCGGCGGAAGCCGCGGGGCCCACGCCATCAACGAGCTTGTCTCTGCCATGGTGTCAGAGGAGACGATACGGCAGATGCCGGTCCAGTTCGTCCATCAGACCGGGGCGGACGATTGTGACAGTGTTCGTGCGGCCTACAAGGGCGCCGGGCTGGCGGCGGAAGTTCGACCCTACTTTCAGGAGATGGGGCTGGCCTACAGTGTGGCCGATATGGCCATATCCCGTGCCGGCGCGGTGGCGTTGTCGGAGCTCCAGGCGGCGGCACTTCCGGCGATTCTCATCCCCTTTCCCTTTGCCGCCGACGACCATCAGATGAAAAATGCCCGGGCTCTGGAGGCCACAGGGGCTGCCGTGGTGTTTGATCAAAATGACCTGACTCCGGCAAGACTGGCCGCTGTGGTCGGGGAACTGCTGGGTGATGAGGCCCGGCTCGCGGGGATGCAGGCGGCGGCACGGCGGGAGGCAAGGCCCGATGCCGCGGGACGCATCGTGGATGATGTGGAACGGATTGTGAGGCGTGCCGCATAGGGCCCTGTGGGGCGGCGGCGCAGCAAAAAAAAACTGGCAGGCGGGACAAGGTGTATAAGAAAGCGCAAAAAGTTCATTTTGTCGGTATCGGGGGATCGGGTATGAACGGAATCGCCGAGGTTCTGATCAACCTGGGTCACCAGGTCAGCGGCTCAGATCTGAAGGCGTCGGCGGTGACGGAACGCCTCCAGGAACTGGGAGCCCAGGTGACCATCGGCCACTCGGAGGAGAATGTCCGTGGTGTCGATGTGGTGGTGATCTCCTCAGCCGTATCCCAGGAAAACCCGGAAGTTCGGTCCGCCGAGGCCCAGCTCATCCCGGTGATCCCCCGGGCGGAGATGCTTGCGGAACTGATGCGGATGAAATACGGCATCGCCGTGGCCGGCGCCCACGGGAAGACCACGACCACCTCCATAATCGCCACCGTTCTTGCCCACGGTGCCGTGGATCCTACCATCGTGATCGGGGGCCGACTCAACAGTATCGGCAGTAATGCCCGCCTCGGCCAGAGCGACGTTCTTCTGGCGGAAGCCGACGAGTCCGACGGCTCTTTCCTGAAACTGTCGCCCACCATCGCCGTGGTGACCAACATCGATGCCGAACATCTCGACTATTACCAAAGCCTCGACAGAATCAAGAGCACTTTTCTCGAATTCATCAACAAGGTTCCCTTCTACGGTCTTTCCGTGCTTTGTCTCGATGACCCCAATGTGCAGAGCCTCATCCCTGGCGTGAGAAAGCGGTTTCTGACTTACGGCACGTCGGCCCAGGTCGATCTGAAGGTCACAGATGTTGAGCCCCGGGGATTTGGCAGCGACTTTAGCGCGATCCTCAAAGGGGAGCCTCTCGGCCGCTTCTCGCTCCAGGTGCCGGGAGCCCATAACGTCATGAATGCTGCCGCGGCAATCGCCGTGGGTCTGGAGCTGGGACTCTCGGCCGCAGTGATCCGGGAGGGGCTGAAGCGCTATGCCGGTGTCCATCGACGTTTTTCCAGGGTCGGTGAAGCAGGCGGCGTTCTCGTGGTTGATGATTACGGCCATCACCCGACGGAGATCAAAGCGACCCTGGCGGCTGCGAAAAGTCTGGAACGGTCGCGGGTGGTCGCGGTCTTTCAGCCCCATCGCTATACCCGGACCCGGGATCTGCTGAAGCAGTTTACCACTTGTTTTAACCAGGCAGACCTGGTGGTGCTGACCGATATCTATGCCGCCGGTGAGAAACCGATCCCCGGGGTTACGGCGGAGAAGATTTTACAGGGACTCCAGGAGCATGGCCACCGGGGCGTGGTCTATGTGCCCGAGTCCGACAAGATTGTGGCGTCCCTGTTGACCATGGTCGAGCCGGGAGACCTGGTTTTGACCCTGGGCGCCGGGGATATCTACAAAGTGGGAGAAGCCCTGGCCGCCCGGCTCAATGAGCCATGAAAGGGATCGAGCGGTTCAAGGAGCCTTTGGCGCCTTACACCACCTTTCGAATCGGAGGTGAGGCGGATCGGCTCTTCGTCCCCCAGGGGGTAGCCGAACTGGCATTTTTTCTCCGGGACTATCCCAAGGGTGAGCCCTTGACGGTTCTGGGTTGGGGGAGCAACATTCTCGTTTCGGACCGGGGAATCAGGGGAACCGTGGTGCTGACCAAAGAATTGAACTGGTTTCAAAGGGATGGGAAGGCGGCACGGGCGGGGGGCGGCTTGAAACTGTCCCGGCTACTTCACAAACTGGCCAGGGCCGGTTTGGGAGGTATGGAGTTTATGACTGGAATTCCGGGAACTGTGGGCGGGGCTATACGGATGAATGCGGGGACGGCGGAAGGTGCCATCGCTGATCGACTCGTCGCACTGACGGCCCTCGACCGGGACGGAAGGGTTCAGCAGCGGGCACGGCGGGAGATGACCTTCGGTTATCGCCACGCTTCTCTGCCGAAAGACTGGGTGATCGTGGGGGCCGAGTTTCTGCTGGATCACCGTGAGCCCGAGGCTATCCACGAGGCCATTCGAAAGCGGCTGGCGGCACGCAAGGAATCACAGCCTCTCTCCATGCCCTCGGCGGGCTCGGTCTTCAAGAATCCGCCCGGTGAGTACGCAGGGCGGCTGATTGAAGCGGCAGGCCTGAAGGGTCTCCGGATGGGGGGCGCCCAGGTCTCTCCGGTCCATGCCAACTTTATCGTCAACCGCGGAGAGGCAACCGCCGCGGATGTGTTCTCTCTCATTGACAAGATCCGAAAGGAAGTAGAGAAACAATTCGGTATTCGGCTGGAACTGGAGATTGAACTGCTCGGAGAATTCGACCTCCATAGCTAAGGGAATGCAGGTGGCAGGAAAAGTGAGTAAGAAGGGGTCGCGGGCCAACCGGGTCGGCGTCATCATGGGCGGGACATCGTCGGAGCGGGAGATCTCCCTGAAGAGCGGAACCGCCGTCTTCGATGCTCTGAAGCGCAAAGGTTATCCCGTAGTGGCCATTGACGCAGCGGAGGATATGGTCACCTTGATTCGGAAGCATCAGATCGATACGGCTTTCGTCTGTCTTCACGGTCCCATGGGCGAAGACGGCACCATTCAGGGCTTTCTCGAGGTGATGGGTATTCCTTACACGGGCTCAGGCGTGCGGGCCAGTGCCGTCGCCATGGACAAAATCATGACCAAGGATCTGGTTCAATGCCATAAGATCCCGACGCCGGCTTTTGCGGTACTGACCGAAGAGAAGAGCCGCTATGCCTGGGGGCGATTGCCGGTCGTCGTGAAACCCTCGGAGGAGGGATCGACCATCGGTGTCTCACGGGTGGAGAAGCGGAAAGATCTGGCGCCGGCGGTCCGGGAGGCGTTCCGGTTTTGCCCCCGGGTGCTCCTGGAAGAGTACATTCAGGGCCGTGAGGTGACGGCAGGGATTCTGGGTGATGAAATGCTCCCTCTGGTTGAGGTCCGGCCATCGGAGGGGTTTTACGATTTTGCCGCCAAATATACCTCCGGGGACACCCAATATCTCGTACCGGCACCGCTGCCCAAAGGTCTGGCCCGTCGGGTCCAGCAGTTGGCTCTGAAGGTGCACAGACTGATCGGATGCCGGGGTGCCACCCGAGTTGATTTCATGATTGATCATAAGAAGCGGCCCTACATGCTGGAAGTCAATACCATTCCAGGCATGACGGAAACCAGCCTGCTGCCCAAGGCGGCGAAGGCGTCGGGGATTTCTTTTGACGATCTGGTGGAACGTATTTTGTTGATGGCTGCCCAATAGACGTCACTGGGAGACAAGGGCGCAATGGTCCGGGACTACAAACAGAAAGGGGTCAGAAATTCGAAGACCGTGCTTCTCAAGCAGGTCCGCAGGAAGGCCCTGCGTAAAGAGAACCGGTTGGCCGCCCTTCGCCGGTTCGGCCGGCTGACCGCGAGAATCTTGATGATTGTGCTCATCCTCGGCGGCGGCATCGTGACGATCCATGCCATGCTGACGTCCCCTTTCTTCATGGTGAAGGAGCTTACAATTAAAGGGAACCACCACCTCCCGGAAGAAGTACTCAGGCGTTCCGAGGGACATCTTTTGCGAAGCATCTTCCTGGTCAATCTTGCCGGTGTCCGTAAAGAGCTGATCCAGGAGCCTTATATCAAGGATGTGTTCATCCGGCGGGAGCTGCCGGATCGGGTTTTTATCCAAATTGAAGAGCGCACCCCCTTTGCCGTGCTCCGCACACCGGCGGGAGCCGAACTGATCGACCGGGAGGGCATCGTTGTGGAGAGACGGGATCCCGGGCAAAGCGAACCCCTCCCCGTGATTAATGGCGGGACCCGAAAACGGGACAAGCGTTTTGACCGGGATCTGGCCGGGGCCTTGCGTCTTGTGGAGACCATAGAAAATTACGGTTATCCCGACTTGAAAGAGATCCGGGAAATTGCACTGGACCTTGATGGCGGGCCTGTGATTCATCCTGTCTCGGCGGCTTTTTCGATTCGCTGCGGATCGGGAGATTATCTGCAGAGGATGATTCGGCTGAAACAGGTGGTGGGTGATGTGGTCAGGCGGCAATGGCCGGTGAAGGTCATCGACCTGCGCTTTGAAAACCAGGTAGTGGTTGGTACCGGCGAACCAGTGAGAGCATCCTAGCCGGCATGATTAGCCCGGCCTGGGGAGTCCGGGATTTTCTTAATTGTCTCGCCCCGTGGAGGAGAGGACATTGGCGAAAAAAGACCAGATCGTCGTGGGACTGGATATCGGGACGACCAAGATCTGCGTGATCATCGGTGAGAAGAACGACGAAGGGCAGATCGAGATCATCGGGTTGGGCACCAGCCCGTCCCGGGGATTACGCAAAGGGGTGGTTGTCAACATAGACAGCACCGTGGAAACGATTAAGAAAGCCGTGGAGGAAGCGGAACTCATGGCCGGCACGGAAGTCACCTCCGTCTATGCCGGCATCGCCGGCGGTCATATCAAAAGCATGAACAGCCGGGGGGTGGTGGCCGTTAAGGACCGTGAAGTCAATCCGGGGGATGTGGCCCGGGTGATCGATGCGGCCCGGGCCATCTCCATTCCTCTGGACCGTGAGGTACTCCACGTTTTTCCCCAGGAGTACATTGTGGACGATCAGGACGGGATCAAGGATCCCATGGGCATGTCGGGGGTGCGCCTGGAGGCGGAGGTGCACATCGTAACCGGCGCGGTGACTTCGGTTCACAATATTATCAAAAGCTGCAACCGGGCGGGCCTGGAAGTCAAGGACATTGTCCTGGAACCCTTTGCCTCGAGCCTGGCGGTGTTGACGCCTGAAGAAAAGGAACTGGGGGTTGCCCTGGTTGATCTCGGCGGCGGCACGTCGGATCTCGCCATCTTTCTGGACGGCGGTGTGTGGCACACCTCGGTCATTGCGCTGGGGGGCAACAATGTTTCCAACGATATTTCCGTGGGTATTCGGACGCCCATCAGCGAGGCGGAGCGGATCAAAATTAAATATGGGTGTGCCAAGACATCCCTCGTCCGGGACGATGAGACCATCGAAGTGCCCAGCGTGGGGGGGCGGGCGGCCCGGGTTCTCTCAAGGCAGATCTTGAGCGAGATCATAGAACCCCGGGTGGAAGAGCTGTTCAGCTTGATCAAACGGGAAATTGTCAAGAGCGGTTACGAGGACATGGTGGCATCGGGAATCGTCATTACCGGCGGCACGTCCCTGATGGAAGGGATGGTGGAGATTTCAGAGGAGGTGATGGGATTGCCCTCGAGAATGGGGATCCCCAGGAATATCGGCGGCCTCGTGGATGTGGTGTCGAGCCCTCTCTATGCCACCGCCGTCGGGTTGGTCCAATACGGGTTTGAAAATTTGCACAAGCCTTCTTTAACGGCAAAGTCCGATGAGGGATTGTTCTACAAGATCCTGGGGCGGATGAGGCGGTGGCTTGGGGAATTCTTTTAGGTGCGTATGGAGACGGGGCCGGGCCGGAGGTTTCGGCCCCAGTTCCAGATGGGGTTTGGGGATATCTTTTTGTCAAGGAAGGAGGAAGTGCTATGATGTTTGAATTTGCAGAAGAGACGTTGAGCCAGGCTCGGATCACCGTCATCGGGGCGGGAGGCGGTGGCAACAATGCAGTGAACACGATGATTCAATCCAACATGGAAGGGGTCAACTTCATCGCGGTCAATACGGACGCCCAGGTGCTTGCAAGCAGTCTGGCGCCGCTGAAGCTGCAGCTGGGAACGAAGTTGACCAAGGGGCTGGGGGCCGGTGCCAATCCGGAAATCGGACGCCAGGCCGCTCTGGAGGACGCCGATCGGATCAAGGAGTGTCTCGCCGCTTCGGACATGGTGTTCATTACCGCGGGATTGGGCGGCGGCACCGGGACCGGGGCGGCACCGGTCATCGGACGCCTCGCGAAGGAAGCCGGTGCCCTGACGGTGGGCGTGGTCACCAAGCCCTTTAACTTCGAAGGGATGAAGCGGTCCAGGCAGGCTGAAGAAGGGTTGGAGGAACTCAAGGACCTGGTCGATACGGTTATCGTCATTCCCAACCAGCGGCTGCTGGGGATTATCGACAAGACCACACCCCTTCGGGATGCTTTTAAGATTGCCGATGATGTGCTCTGTCAGGCGGTCCTGGGGATTTCGGACCTCATTACCACCCCCGGTCTGGTCAATGTGGACTTCGCTGACGTCCGTGCGATTATGACGGGACGGGGACGGGCCGTCATGGGGACCGGCCTGGCTACCGGCGACGGCCGTGCCGTTGAAGCGGCTCACAAAGCAATCTCCAGCCCGCTCCTTGAGGACGGGTCCATGGAGGGGGCCCGGCGGGTTCTGGTGAACATTACCGGGACGGAAGATATGAGCCTCTTTGAAATCAATGAGGCCACCAGTATTATTCAGGAGGAAGCCCACGAAGATGCCAACATCATCTTCGGTTCCGCCATTAACGCCGATCTGGGCGAGGCGTTGAAAGTGACGGTAATCGCCACCGGTTTTGATGAGCCCGCGGTCCAGGCGGAGGCGTCGGTCATGCCGAAAGCAGTGAACTTTGAGACCTATGCCGGCGGCAAGGCGATCGAGACCCCGACCTACTTGAGAAAAGAGAGGAGCGGGTCTAACCGTGAACTCTACGGGTCTTACGACGACAACGATCTGGACGTACCGACTTTTCTGAGGCGCCAGCTCGATTGACCGGTTGCGATGGTTTCGCGTACAGACCGGTACCGCCTCTCTTTGATTCGACGGACGGCCGATGCTCCGTGTTCTCGAGGAAAAAAGGAAAAAACGCCTCGCGGCAGAATATGGAGAGACCTGGAGGCCCGTCGCCGGAGGCGTTCGGGTTGCACTGGTCTATCCCAACACCTATGCCCTCGGTATGTCCAACCTGGGTTTCCAGACGGTTTACCATCTCCTGAACCGTCGTGATGAAATCCACTGCGAGCGGGTCTTTCTTCCGGACCGGGCGGACCAGGAGGAGTTGGGGGGGAGAGAGACTCTCTACCATTCCCTGGAGTCCGGCAGCCGTCTGACCTCTTTTGATATTCTCGCTTTCTCCATTTCCTTCGAGAACGACTATATCCATATTGTGGAGATCTTGAAAGGGGCGGGCATTCCGCCCTTGAGAAGGGACCGGGAGTACGGCCGGGATCCCATGGTCTGGATGGGGGGCGTGGCCATTTCCATCAACCCCGAGCCCGTCGCCGATTTCGCCGATCTTATCTTTATCGGAGAAGCCGATGAACTCCTTCCGGAAGTCATGGATCGACTGGCCGGAAGGTCCCTTAGAGGGAGTACCGACTTTTCACGATTTGCGGAGGCGGTGTGCCGGCTGGAGGGTGCCTACTTCCCCCACGCCTATCATTTTGACTATGATCCCGACGGTCGTGTGACCGGGGTCCGGGTCGATCGGGGTTATCCGTCCAGGGTGAGACGCCGCTGGGTCGAAGATCTCGATCGCTCCCCCACGGTATCACGAATTCTCACGGCTGATACGGAACTCAATGACATGGTCCTGATCGAACTGGACCGGGGCTGCGGCAGGCATTGCCGGTTTTGTGCCGCAGGATACGTGTATCGTCCCCCTCGCTTCCGGTCGGCGGCAAAGGTCCTTGAAGCTGTCGAGGCCGGGCTTGAATTGTCCGATCGGATCGGTCTTGTGGGGACGGCGGTCTCCGATTATCCCGGGATTGATGGGCTCATGGCTGAGATCAGAAAGCTCGGAGCCCGGGTGTCGGTCTCCTCGCTCCGGGCCGATTCTCTGAGTCCGTCGCTCATTGGGGCCCTTGCGGCAAGCGGTCACAAGACACTTTCTCTGGCGCCTGAAGGGGGGAGCCAGCGGATACGGGACGTGATCAACAAGGGCATGACCGACGATATCATTCTGGAGGCCTGCGCCAAAATTTTCGAGTCCGGGATTCTGAACATCAAGCTCTACTTTATGGTAGGACTTCCTTTTGAAGAGACAGAGGATCTGGAGGACCTGGTGGCCCTGGTCAGGCGGGTGAAGGAGGTTCAGATAGCCGCCGGGAAACGTGAGGGGCGAATCGGGAGAATCACGGTGAGTCTCAACTGTTTTGTCCCCAAAGCCAATACCCCGTTTCAATGGGCGGCCATGGACAAAAGGAGTGCATTGTCCCTGAAAATGGGTTATATTAAGAAAACATTACGGAAGGAAGGCAATATCCGGGTGATCCAGGATCTCCCCAAGTGGGCGATTATTCAGGGTATTCTTTCCCGCAGTGATCGCCGGGTCTCGTCGCTGCTCATTTCTGTGGCGGACAACGGCGGCAACTGGGTACAGGCCCTCCGGCACGACGGTCTGGGGCATGCCGACGCTCCCTTTCGGTTACGAGATGACGCTGAGCTGTTCCCATGGGAGACGATTGAGAGCGGTTGCCGCAGAGACTATCTTTTCCGGGAATACAAGAAATCTGCTGCCGGATCTCGGACTGCGCGCTGTCCTGGAGATCTGTTGTGTGGCCGGTGCGGCGTCTGTGAAGGGGCCGACTCACCGGATGAGAAAGTATGAAGTCATACACCATGCGTGTTCACGAGGGGGTCAAGTTCGTCGTGATCCCTGCCCTGGAGTCGCTGAACCTGGTCTATCACGGGTTTAGCACCCGCGTCGGTGGTGTGAGCACCGGGCCCTTCAAGAGCCTCGATCTCGGTTTGTCCTCCGGAGGAGACAGGGATCTGGTGGAGATCAACCGGTGCGTATTTCTGAAAGCCCTGGGCGGCGGAAACCCCGAGACCTATACGGTCCGTCAGGTTCACGGCACCCGGGTTCTTCGGATCGACCCGGAGACGTTATCCCTTGAGGCGGCACGTAAGATGGAAGCCGATGCCCTCATGACGGATCGACCGGGCGTGGCCATCGGTGTTCTTACGGCCGATTGTGTCCCTGTCCTCATGGTGGATCCCGTGAACCGGTCCGTTGCGGCAGTGCATGCCGGACGTGTCGGCAGTCTCCAATCCCTGGTCTCCCGGGTTCTCGAAGCGATGCACCGGGATTTCGGTTCATCGCCTCAGGCGATTCACGCGGCCGTGGGACCGTGCATCGAAAGAGACTGTTACGAGATTAGTGCCGACATGGCCGACGCCATTGACTCTGGGCCTCAAGGCGGATCGGCTCTGGTGCAGAAGGAGAACGGCGTTCATGTCCTCGACCTGCGAAAGATGAACCATGAGCAGCTGCGAGACGCCGGTGTGCCGGAAAAGCAGATTTATCACGCAGATCTGTGCACGGCCTGCCACCCCCGAACTTTTTATTCTTATCGCAGGAGTCAGGCTAAGGCGACGGGGCGGATGATGGCGGTGATTGGTATCAAGGCAAACTGAGGCCCATGGGGAGCGAAGGGGGGCCGCAGAGGAATGCCGGTGTCCATAGCGGAGAACCTGAAGAAAATAGAAGGGCGAATCGAAGAAGCGGCAATACGGGCGGGCCGTGATCCCCGGGCCGTCTCGCTTCTGGCCGTGACAAAGACCGTCGATCCGGTGCGGATCGAGGAGGCCATTGACGCAGGCGTTCGGTTCCTCGGGGAGAACCGGGTTCAGGAGGCGAAGGAGAAGATCGCCGCCGTCGGCCGGAAGGTGGCGTGGCATCTGATTGGCCACCTTCAGAGCAACAAAGCCCGATGGGCTGTCTCCCTCTTTGATATGGTTCACTCGGTGGACAGCAGCAGGATTGCCGAGGCCCTGGATCACGAGGCGAAGAAACAGGGAAAACAGCTCCCTGTGCTGATACAAGTCAACGTGGGCGCCGACGCCCATAAGTTCGGCATCGACACGGAGCGCGCGGTGATGCTTGTGCGGCAGGTCGCGGCTATGGAGCACCTCAGCGTGGAGGGATTGATGACCATCCCGCCCTATTTCGAGGATCCTGAGCGGACCCGCCCCCTTTACCGCCGTCTCCGGGAGATGAGTGCCGAGGTGGCGTCCCTGCAGATTCCCGGCGCCGTCATGACCCACCTCTCCATGGGGATGAGCCATGACTATGAGGTGGCCGTGGAAGAGGGGGCCACATGGGTAAGAATCGGAAGCGCCATCTTTGGTGAACGGGTTTAAGGTCAGACTCTGGCAGCGGGCAACCAGGATTGGGAAGTGTCGCCATGGCTCATAACAAGTACAAGATCGGGCTCATCGGTGCCGGCCATATGGGTAAGGCCCTCCTGGCGGGGTGGCTTGCGTCACCAACTGCCGAACCTGGAGAGATTACGGCCTGTGATACCAACCGGTCCGGTCTTAAGGCGACAGTCAGGAAGTTCGGAATCGAGGCCGCGAAAAACAACCGGGACCTGGTCGCCTCTGCTGAGACCGTGGTCCTCGCGGTCAAACCCCAGGTGATGGATGGTGTCCTGGACGACATCGCCAAGGTGCCGGCCGGCAAAACGCTGTTCATCTCCATCGCCGCCGGGACTACCCTGGCCGGGATGGAAGCAAGGCTGGGATCGGATGTCAGTGCCGTCAGGGTCATGCCCAACACACCGGCCCTGATCGGGGAAGGGATATCAGCACTGAGCTTCAACCGGCAGGTGAGCACTGAAGAGAAAGAACGGGCCATGGGACTGATGGGTGCCGTGGGGGAGACGGTTGAGGTGGATGAGAACATCATGGACGCTGTCACCGGCCTTTCCGGGTCGGGACCGGCCTACGTCTATGTTTTGATCGAGGCCCTTTCCGATGCCGGCGTCCGACAGGGTATTCCCCGGGAGGTGGCCCAGCAGCTCGCGGCCCACACGGTACGGGGTGCCTCGGGCATGGTTCTGAAAAGCGGCCGCCATCCGGGGGAACTGAAGGATATGGTGACGTCGCCTGGCGGGACAACCATTGCGGGGCTCCACGCGCTGGAACAGGGTGGATTCCGGGCGATCCTGTACGACGCTGTGGCGGCGGCCACGGCGAGGTCGAAAAACCTGGGAAAGGGAGAGTGAATGTTTGTGTTGGGAAATTTATTGCAGGCCATAGCGCAGATTCTCCATATGGTGATTACCGTTTATATCTGGATCGTCATCATTTCAGCTCTGATTTCATGGGTCAGTCCGGATCCCTATAATCCGGTGGTACGGTTCCTCCGGGGGGCGACGGAACCTTTGCTCTACCGTCTTCGGCGCTATTTGCCCATGGCCGGCGGCATCGATTTTTCACCTATGGTTCTCATACTGCTGCTCTATTTCGTGGACATGTTTGTTGTCCGAACCCTATCCGATATCGCAGCCAGTTTGCGATAGAAACCCACAGGAGGGATCACCATGTCTGAAGAACAAGTCAATCTGTCGCCCCTGGATATCCGGAAGAAACAGTTTGCAAGAGCGGTCCGGGGATACGAGACCAAAGAGGTCGACATGTTCCTTGAACTCATGACCGCCGAACTTGAGGGGATGGTCCGGAAGAAGGATGAATACCGCCGGTTGATCGACCTGAAAGACTCGGAGATCAAAGAGGTCAAGGAGCGGGAGACGTCCATGCGGAATACCCTGGAGAATCTCCAGCAGCTCCTGACGGAGGAGAGAACCAGAGCGGAAGAGCGGGGTAAGCACATCGTCCGTCAAGCCGAAGTCAAGGCGGCGGAAATCATCATGGAGGCCAAGGAAGAGCAGGTCTCGCTTCAGCACGAGATCAACCAGCTCCGGCGGATGCGCAGGGAGTTTCTCGCGAAGGTGGGGAGTCTCGTCGACTCATACAAGAAGATTGTGGATCAAGACCTTCGGATTCTCGAGGAGGAGATGCGTGTGGACAGTGATGTCCAGCTCATCTGATGGATCCCCCTTTCATCCAGGAAAGTGCTGAGGGGATAATCCTTCAGGTGCGTGTGCAGCCCAATGCGTCCCGGGACGAAGTCGCCGGGGTGTTTGACGGGCGTCTGAGGATCCGCCTGACCTCCCCCCCCGTTGAGGGCGCCGCGAACAAAGCCTGTATTCGATTTCTCTCCAAGCGGCTCGGAATAGCCAAGACACGAATTACCATCTTGAGAGGTGAGCGCACCCGGAACAAGGTGATCGGGATAGGCGGCATGAAGGCAGAGGGCGCAAGTAAAAAGCTGCTTCCCGCCGAATGAGGCGATGCCCGTCCCCTGCGGGTTTGGAGCCGTACAAGCCGATGGCAGGTGAACCGGCCATGACCTACTGGTTCATGGAAGCCAGGAACTCCTTGTTGCTGTCGGTTACCCGCAGTTTGTCGATAAGAAATTCCATACTTTCCACGACACCCATGGGGTGGAGGAGTTTGCGCAGGATCCAGATTCTGTTGAGATCGTCCTTTTCCACCAGGAGTTCCTCCTTCCGCGTGCCCGAACGGGGGATATCGATGGCGGGGAAGATCCGTTTTTCCAGGAGCTTCCGGTCGAGGTGGATTTCCATGTTGCCCGTGCCTTTGAATTCTTCGTAGATGATATCGTCCATCCGGCTCCCGGTGTCGATGAGGGCGGTGGCGATAATGGTCAGGCTTCCTCCGTCTTCAATGTTTCTGGCGGCGCCGAAGAACCGTTTCGGTTTGTGCAGGGCATTGGAATCGACACCACCGGAAAGGATCTTGCCGCTGGAGGGGACGACGGTGTTGTAGGCCCGGGCCAGCCGGGTAATGCTGTCCAGCAGGATCACCACGTCTTTCTTGTGCTCCACCATCCGCTTGGCTTTCTCAATGACCATTTCCGCGACCTGAACATGTCTCTGGGCCGGTTCGTCAAAAGTGGAACTGACCACCTCCCCTTTGACGCTGCGGGCCATGTCGGTTACCTCTTCCGGCCGTTCATCAATGAGAAGAACGATGAGCACGCATTCGGGGTGATTTTTCGTAATGGAATTGGCAATGTTTTGAAGGAGCATGGTCTTACCCGCCTTCGGCGGCGAAACAATCAGGCCTCTTTGGCCTTTGCCGATGGGAGCCAGAAGATCAACCACCCGCGTCGAGTACTCTTTTTCTCCCTCCCGTTCAAGTCGAAGTCCTTCCTGAGGGTAGAGAGGGGTGAGGTTGTCGAAAAGGATTTTCTCCTTGGCTATCTCCGGGTCTTCATAATTGACCGCTTCCACCTTGAGAAGAGCGAAATAGCGTTCCGTCTCCTTGGGCGGACGAATCTGGCCGGAAATGGTATCTCCCGTGCGCAGGTTGAAACGGCGGATCTGGGATGGGGATACATAGATATCATCGGGACCGGGAAGGTAGTTGTAATCGGGGGCTCTCAGAAATCCGAATCCGTCGGGAAGCGTTTCCAGCACGCCTTCACCGAAGATGAAGCCGCTCTTCTCTGTCTGGGCCTCGAGAATAGCGAAAATCAGTTCCTGTTTCCGCATGCCGCTGGCCCCTTCCACTTTCATCCCCTTGGCCAGTTTGGTCAGGTCGGCGATGTTTTTTTCCTTGAGGGCCACGATGTTGAGGCTATTTTCGTCGAACACGATATCCCGCTTCGTGTTCGAATGATTCGCGTTTTCTTTGGGAGATTCTTCCGTGGACTCCGCCGGCTCGGTACCGGAATTCTGCTCGCTGCTATCGGCCATGCTATCCTTCTCCTCGAGTGCTGGCTTCGCTTTTTTGCGCACACCCTTCTCTTTTGTCGCCATTGACAAATACTCCTCACCGTTGAACTATAAAGATTAATGCCTCGAAATTTTTCGGGCGGTTTCCCTTTAAATGCCGTTGAAATGGCTATCTTGAATCTTGCAGGTCTTAGGAATCCTCTTAGGAATTTCTCGGGCAGCTGAGCCTGAAGAAAACGGACAATGTGTTTGAATTTTTCAGGTATGTACGCTCACTATATACGTAACCGCCGCCAATTGTCAACTCTTTTCTATTTCAACCAGTTCCACCGCCCCCCAGGCGCCCATCTTCTCTTTGACGATGATGAGGCCGCCGGTAACGCCGGGGAGGCTGCCGAGAAAATCGAGTCCCTTCTGAATATCGCCGGCGCCCCGAATCCGGTTGCCGGCCGCCGTGGCCGCGGCATCGGCGAGCGCCGTATCAGGGGCAAGAACGCAGACGGCGTCGCTCTTCCCAAAGCTGGTGGAGTGACCGACGGTGCCCGACGAGGTGCAGACGCCGAGGGGGGTGTCGGCGCCCCGGATGCGGAGTCCGAGCCGATTGCTGAAGGGGGAATTCCCGGCATAAACCGATACGGTCCGGTCTTCCCGGGATGACACAAAGAGATCGCCGCCGTTTTCCACGATGACGTCACGGCTCGTCTCCAGCAACGCCCGTCCCACATATTCGGCCACGGCGCCGGCGACGGCCGCCATGGGGCCGACTCCCGCGGTGCGGCCGGCCCCGGCCATGCAGCGGATCAGGTGCGGCGCCGCCCGGTGAACCGATATGGGTTCCATGGCACTGAGAAAATCGCCGTGACGCTGGATATAGTGCTCCAGGATCCGTCTGACTTCCCGCACCGCCGCCGCTGCTTCCTCCCGGAGATTCCGGTCGGCGCAGATCCACAGGTCCGTTTCTTTCTCCACGACCTGAAAGGAGACCAGGCCTCTGCCTTCCATGGCCTGCCGGTACTTGCGTTCTTCATAGGCCATGACGCCCGTTCCGTTATAAAGAGACTTCGACTGCCGTTACCGGCCCGAGCCGCCACCTATCCCGACAACTCCAGCATTTCTTCCGCGTGTTTGACCGTGGTGCGGGTTATTTTGACGCCCCCCAGCATGCGGGCGATCTCCTGGACCCGGGCTCCACCGGTCAGGGGGCGCGCCACCACCCGGGAGCGCTTCCGGGCCGTTTCCTTGGCGATGTGGATGTGGGTACTCCCCTGGCTGGCCACCTGGGGCAGATGGGTGACGCAGATGACCTGTCTTCCTTCGGCAACGGACCGCAGCCTCCGGCCGAGGATTTCTGCGATGCCGCCGCCGACGCCGGAATCAATTTCATCGAAGATCAGTGTTTCCACCGGGTCGATGCCGACAAGAACGGTCTTGATGGCTAGCATGATTCTCGAAAGCTCCCCGCCTGAGGCGATGCGAATCAATGGTTTGGGTGTTTCTCCAGCGTTGGGGGCGACGAGAAACTCGATCCCCTCAGCCCCGCGCCGGGAAAGCACCTGGCCCTCAGGTGTCGTGATTCTACCGGGTCCCGGCTGCTCGGGGGTCCTCTGGACCACGAAACGGGTCCCCCCCATCAGGAGATCGGCCAGTTCCTGCTCAACTTTGGTCTCCATCTTCAGGGCGGCCTTCGCCCGCTGTTCCGATAGCTGCGCCGCCAGTTGAACCAGTTCAGCGGTTGCCGTCTCGTCCCGCTTTGCCAGGCGGGACCGATTCTCTTCACTCCCGGTGAGCCGCTCCAGTTCCCCGGCGGCCTCATCCCGAAATTGCAGCGCGGCGGCGATATGGGGGCCGTATTTCTTCTTGAGGCCCTGGAGCTGATGGAGGCGGTCTTCCACCTGGCCGAGGCGGTCCGGG
>CAYUBU010000037.1:0-5104 GCA_964443105.1 uncultured Nitrospirota bacterium | reverse complement strand
TCATCGGGAACTTCTACCTGAGGAAAAACGCCCTCTTTGCCGCGATCAACCGCTTCAAAAAGGCCTTGACCCTCTATCCGGGATCGGGTATCGAGGACAAGCTTATCTACCACCTCTACAAAACCTATGAGGCGCTCAATGACGAAGACCATGCCCGGGAATATCGCGCCCTCCTTAAGGATCGCTATCCCCACAGCGAATTCATCCTTCTTCTGGACGAGCCCGAGGCCCGCTCGCAGCCGGAACAGGCTGCCCCGTCTGCTGGATTGATGGGAACCTACCAGGGGACGAACAGGAATAGCTGGATGCGGCGGCTTCTGTTTTTCGGCGAGAAAGAGCCCGAGAGACGGGCTGCGCCGCTTCCGGCACCGTTGTCCCGGGATCAAGAGCGGCTCGCAGCAAGATCCCTGCTGGAAAAAATCAAGCCTTGGTGATTTCTTACCGTAATGAATCCCTACTACCCAGTCTTTATCAAAGTTGCCGACAAGGCGATCCTGGTGGTTGGCGGCGGAAAGGTCGCTGAGCGGAAAGTCCATGCCCTCTTGGAGCACGGGGGCAGGGTCACGGTCGTCAGTCCCGACCTGACCCCGGGGCTGCAGGAATGGGCAGCCCAGGGCCGCATAAACTGGCGCGCCGGGCGTTTTGCTCCTGCCGACCTGGACGATGTCCGTCTGGCCGTCTGTGCCACCAACGATGAGGCTGTGAATGGTCAGGTTGCCGGGGAAGCCAATCTCCGGGGGGTCTGGCTCAACGTCGTGGACAAACCGGACCTTTGTGACTTCATCGTTCCTTCTGCAGTGCGGCGGGGAGATCTGACCATCGCGATCTCCACGGCGGGGAGCAGTCCGTCTCTTGCGAAGAAGATCCGCCACCAGCTTGAGGCCGATTTCGGCCCCGAATATGCCCTTTTCCTTGCTCTCTTGAAAAGAGTGAGACCTTGTATTCAGCGGGATATCGCGGTGGAATCGAAACGGATGGAGATCCTTTCCGAGCTTGCCCGCTCCTCGGCCCTTATCCTCATGGGTGCCGGAAGGATGGAAGAAGCGGGACTGGAAGTCAGGCAGATCCTGGATCGCCACGGGGTGAGCTGTCCCGAGGCCTGGGACGGACCTGAAAAATAGAGCTGGCCCCGACGACGTGTAACGGAAAATGGACAGGCGGGAAGCTGTTTCCAGATGCATATTGCGGGGCAATTCTTTCCAGGAAATCGTGAACCCATCAAAGCCATGGCGACGGCCGATCGCCCTGTGGAGGCGACGAGGGGCGCCAGGGGCCTTTCCCGGGGGATTGGGTCGGCAGGGTATGGGAGTGTCGCTTATGAACCGTAAAACGCTGCTTTCAGGACCTGGCTGCAGCCTCCTCCTTTTGGCCCTGTTTCTCCTGATCAGGCCGATTTCCCTCCTGGGCGAAACGGCCCCTTACCCTCGCCGGGATGCCGTGGTGCGCGCCGTGGAGCAGGCTTCAGCGGCGGTGGTGAACATCAGTGCCGAGCAGATTCATGAACAGCAGTCTCCTTTCTCCAGAGGTGCTGGAGACCCCTTCTTCGACCAGTTCTTTCGGGATTTTTTCGATTCCTTCGGGCCCAGGCAGTATAAGACCCAGAGCCTCGGCTCCGGTGTGATCATTTCACCGGAGGGATATATTCTCACCAACGACCACGTGGTTTCCAAAGCGGCGAAGATCACTGTGCGCCTGGCCGATCAGAGAGAGTTCTCCGCGACCCTTGTGGGCTCAGACCCCAAGTCGGACCTTGCGGTATTGCTGATCAAAGCGGATCCGGCGCCGCCCTACATCGGGATGGGGCGGGCCGATGATCTGCTGATCGGCGAGTCGGTGATCGCTATCGGAAATCCTTTCGGACTCTCCCACACCGTAACCACAGGCGTGGTGAGTGCCGTGAACCGTTCGATCCGGACGGGGAATCGAACCTATCAGGATTTCATCCAGACCGATGCTTCCATCAACCCGGGCAACAGCGGCGGTCCGCTGCTCAACATCAATGGAGAACTGATCGGGATTAATACGGCCATCTACCAGAAGGCGGAAGGGATCGGTTTTGCCATCCCCATCGACAGGGCGCGGCGGATATACGAGGATCTTGTCACCTATGGCCGGGTGAACAAGCCCTGGGTCGGGATCTTCCTGCAGGATTTGACGCCTCCCCTTGCCCGGCATTTCGGCGTTTCTCCGGAAGAAGGGGTGTTGATTTCCAAGGTCGTCAAAGGGGGGCCGGGGGATCGGGCCGGTGTTCGGGAAGGAGACCTCATCGTACAGATTGGGACCCGGCGGGTGAAGAATCGGGAGGGCTACCTCTCATTGATTGAGGGATACCGGCCGGGGGAGAAAATTCCGATCTCCCTTCTGCGCAAGGGGACACCCCATAGGATGGACCTTAAGAGTGAGGCGCTAACGCCGGAAGTCTCCCTGGCCATCTCCCGGGAATGGCTGGGACTGGATATTTCTCAAATTCCGTCCCGAAAGAAGGGGCAGGCTATTCCGACGGCGGGGGTGATCGTTTCGGCGGTGGACGAGCACGCTGAAGCCTACCGGACCGGTATACGGCCGGGTGATATCATCCGGCAGGTGAATAACATAGAAATTGAGTCGATGGCGGATTATCAGCGGGCGATGGAACAGGTTCTCAACACGGAGAGTCTGGTGCTGCTGGTTATTCGGGAAAGCCGGGGTTACTATGTGACGCTGGTTCCCTGAGAGAGGGTGGCTCTATCGGAGAAACCCGAGACCATCTCCTTCAAGTGTTTCTGTTCTGTCTGTAGAGACTGGATGGAAGAAACGAGATCCGAGGCAATCCCCACCTTATCCTGGGCTGTTCTGCGGATACTGTCAATGGACTGTGTGATCGTTTCACTGCCGACCTTTTGATCGTTCGAGGCTTTTTCTATCGAGTGAACACAGCGGAGAATGTTCTCCATGGCCTCACTGATCTGCCGTCCGCCGTGTGACTGCTCGGACATGGCCGATTTCAGCTGGCGGCTGAGATCGCTGATCATTTCAGTGGCTGACTGAATTCTCTCGCTGCCGGCCTTCTGGTTCTGTATGGCCCCGTGGATCTGGTCGACCATGGCCTTGATGCTATCCATCCCCTGACGCACCATAGAGACGCCCCTGCTTTGCTCCACGGTCGACTGCTCGATCTTTCGGGCCATGTCCGTTGCCACTTTGCTGCTTTCAAGTATCGCTTTCCAGGCCTCCCCCGATTTCTGGGAAATCATCTTACCCTGTTCCGCTTTTTCCTTGCCCAATTGTATGGCTTCCACGGCTTCTTTCGTTTCTTTTTGCACCGCCTTGATGATTCGGGTGATTTCCTTGGTGGAAGAAGCCGTCCGCTCCGCCAGCCCTTTGATTTCGTTGGCGACAACAGCGAAACCTTTGCCGTTCTCCCCCGCCTGAGCCGCGAGGATCGATGCGTTGAGGGAGAGGAGTTCCGTTTGCTCTGAAACTTCGTTGATGACGGTGAGAATGCGCCCGATATCCTCGGAGCGGTCAAAAAGTTTGGATACGATGGCCGCCGACCGGTCGACTGCTCTTTGAATCTGGTCCATTCCGCCGATGGTATCCTCCACCGACGCCATGCCGTTTTCTGAGGCATTCACCGTTACTTCCGCCGCGATTCGGACCGACTCCTTGGCGTGGCCCGCGACCTCCCGGATACTCATGTCTATCTCAGTGACAGTAGACACCAATTCGTCAGAAGAGCTCGAAAGGAGCGTGACGCTGTCGGCGATCTGTTTAATGGATGCGGTCATTTCGTAAATGGACGACGACGTTTCCTCCACCGACTGGGAGAGAATATTGGAATTTGCCGAAACTTCTTCGTTAGAGGCATTGATCTCCAGCATGGAAGAAGACGTTTCTTCAGCAGCATTGGTGAGGGTGTCCACAGTCTCAATCACGTGCTGAATGGTCCGGTTCATCTCCTCCAGGGATCCATAGGCGGTTTCCATGGCCGCCGCCTCCTGTCTTGTCCCCCTGGACATCTTGTTGGAATTGCTGGAGATGGTCTCAGCCATCATGGAGAGGGTCTTGGTGGTGCCCGAGATATTCTTGAGAACCGTCTTTAAGTGGACGGCAATATCCTGGATATTTCGGGAGAGTCCCGATACCTCTTCCAGTTCCGAATTTGCTTCCCAGACCTCCAGATCCCCATGGGCCACCTTGCTGGCCGCAATCTCGACTTCCTTGAGGGGATTGATCAGGTCCTTCTTGATCAGCCACCCCGCCAGGGGCACGGACAGGAGCAGCGAAGCGGCGCCGAAGAGGAACACACTTTCCACAAGATCCAGAGTAACAGAGTGATAGTCGTTGCTGGCAATCGTGGCGAGGAGAGGGACAGAGCCCGCTGCGACGGCGAAAAGGGCAACGGCGAGAGTTGTCAGCAGGATACGGCCTTTCAAACGTAAAGCCAAAAGGCCGGAAAGATTCAATTTTTTCAACGGCAGTACTCCCCTCTTGGATAGTCAGTCCCGTGGGAAAAGGGCCGATCAGGTCTTTTGTCTGTTGATTCCTGTTGGAATGAGTCTCTAATAGCTATAATGAATATTACATCACAGTTGTAATACCTTGTAAATATTTTTTTCTTGAAAGTTCTGAGTGCAATGCTTTATGTTTAACCTCTCTCTTTGGGGCAAAATTCAAAGGCAAGGCGCCCTCTTGAAAGACCGGTCCGCGGCGGCCGGTGTCTTTTAGGGGTAGCCTGCCGGCATTATACATCGCGTTATAAGTAAATTCGCATCCAGAGCGGCCGCACGAAGCAGACCGGTGCGCGGCGAAGTCGGAGGCCTGAGGCGCACGCATCGTACGCTGTAGGAAGGCTGCGGGGGAAGCGGCAAAGGGTTGTGACGTTGTGGCCCTCTGTGCAGTTTCTCGTCAATCAGCTTGATCCGGCAGGCGGAGGGGTTGTGGTCAACTACCTGGCAAAACGGATGGTCATGATGGTGCCCATGCTCATCGGCATCACGATCATCACGTTCATCGTGATCCATCTGGCTCCCGGGAGTCCCGTTGATGCCATCACCGAACTCAATCCCAAGGCTTCAGCCCAGGCCCGGGAGAACCTGAAGAAAATCTATGGACTCGACAAACC
>CAYUBU010000036.1:0-12518 GCA_964443105.1 uncultured Nitrospirota bacterium | reverse complement strand
CATGTAGCCGCCAAGCAAGACAACACGCTCGCCCATCCGGTAACGGCATCCGGCGTTGTATGTCCAGGTATCGTGCCAGTCGGTTTCCCTCCTGACTACAGTCCCGTCACCCAGCTTGATTAGCAACTCATCATATGAGCGCCAGTCTTCCCATCGGGCACCGAGTTCGATGATCAGGTTCTCGACCCCGCTGTAGGAAATCCCGACATAAACCTGCTGCGGTAAGGTAAGATCCGTCTTGGCGTCAGATTTGGCAAACAAAGGATACAGGGCAGCGCCGGCTGCAGGAGGCAGACCCGGGAGCCTGAAATCGACGTCGCCATCGATGTCCACATGGATTTGACTGCGATAGCTTGCACCAAAAGCGATCGCATCAGTCAGTTTTACCGCGAGCGCCGCATTGTAACCCCATCCGTCGCCGTCACCGGTCAGCTTCTGTTTCCCGTCCGCCAGGGGACCGAAGGCGCCCCCGGAAAGACCCGTGAGGTTTAAATTGTTCTTCAATGTCGCGTCGAGATAGAGATAGGATACGCCAGCGGCAACCGTTATTCGTGGAGTTACCTCATAGGCGATCACGGGATTAATGTCGGCCGTGATGATCTGGGATTCGGTGGCCAAATACCTGCCTTCCCAATCGTCGGGCCAATGGGTTGTGAGACCGAAGGGGAAGAAGATGCCGAGACCCAGGCTCAACTTGTCGTCTACGCTATGGGTGAGATAGAAATGGCTCGGGATTTCCAGGCCGTCGTCGCTGTCCTTGGTGCTCCCCGTCAGGTCGCTCTTGAATTCCCGCAGGGCCAGTACGCCGGTACTCCCCCATTCCACCTGGGTGCCTGGAATGTTGCTGATGAGCGCCGGATTAAAGAAGATGGCCGACGGGGTGTCGTGGTGGGAGACCACCGCATTGGACTGGCCCAGGGCGGAAGCCCCCTGGGTAAATACACCGAATCCGGAGCCGTATACGGTGTGGGGGGCCAGGAGGATCAGGGCGGCAATCCATAGGTGCAGAATTAGACTATTACGGGTGTTCGTCCTGAACAACGGTGCTCCTCCCCCCAAGGATTTCAGCGATTTTGATTTGCGGTGGCCCGTAGCTTCAGTGTTTTAGAATATTGCGGAAGAAATGTCAACGGGATTTGTCCACCGCAATCCTGATCGCTGGTGCCGTGGGTTGTCTCTGTGTATCCTCTCAATGGCAGGGCTTTGTGTTGGGTTATGTCGGAGGACATTCTTGACAAGACGCAAACCTGATGCTATCCGTAGTGCATAGGGACGAATAACGAGACTGGCTACGGCCATGCCGTGCAATTCATCGACTATAGGAGAAACCTCATGTATAAAGTGAAAACTTTTGGTATGGAAATCCGGCCCATGAAAACCATGCAGGAACTCAAGGAGATCGACCGCCAGGTGAACCAGTTCATTGGTGACGCGAAGGTGAAAGAGGTGGTTTCGGTCTCGGACATACCGACAACCGATGACAAGGGCGAAACCATCGGGCTGATCCGGGTCTTGTGTTACAAGGACTAATGTCCGGTGGGGGAGCCGCGGGGCCCGTATTTTTGCCATGAACAGAAATCTGGTATATAATAGGGCCATATTTTCTGGCAGCCTGATAATTCCGGGAGACGCGGCACTGGAGTGGGCTTTTGGGGGGCGATGTTTTTCCCCCTATTCGTATTGTTGGAAAAGTAATGAAAAAAGTTAGAAACAAGAATCAGGACGCAGAATTGGTAGGATTTGCTGCCAGCCAGATGGATACAGGGGATTTTGACTTTTTTATGAAGGCCTATTACGACTGGTACGGCGAGGAGCCGACGGAGGCCATGATCGAACCCTATTTCAAGAAGTACCTGCTCAACGGCATTGCCCCTTTCTGGGTCCGTCATTACGCCCGCAACTATTTGAACGATCCCGAACTCACAGAGCGCCTTGCCAAAGAGAGCAAGACCACCCACCTCCTCTACTTCATACCCCTGCTCTTCGAGTATCTGATCATTCTTTATTACCTGGCACGTGCCTAACCAGGACAGAATAAGGGCGCCAGGCAGGCCTGCCCGGCACCCATCGTCTTGCCGGTGCCATCCGCACGATCCGTCCCGTCCCATCAGTACCCGGTGCTGTCCAACTCCACTTTTCCGCTGAAGACTTTGTAGACAATGGCCGTGTAGGCCACGACGAATGGCATGCCGATTCCCGCGATAATGGCGATGATCCCCAGTGTCTTTTCACTGGAAGCCGCGTTGAAGATGGTGAGGCTGTTCTGAGGCTCCGGATTGGATGGTACCAGGTTCGGGAAAAGGGCGAGACCGAATAGAAAGAGGAGGGCCGTGATGGTGGCGCTGGAAGCCGTAAAAGCGGCAATTCCCCGGTGTCTGCGGATGGCGAAAGGGATGGCTGCCATGGCGGCGACGTGAAATACGATCACGATCCAGGCCCAGGGGTGGTCGGCCAGATTGGCCGGTGCCCGGGGGATGGTGACCACGGTCATGACCGTGACGGCCATGTAGAGGAGCGTGAAGGCGACAAACCCCCAGCCCATCCACCGGCGGACGCGGGCCTGGAGGTCGCCGGTGGTCTTGAGAACCAGAAAGGCCGCGCCGTGCATGGTGAACATGGCCACTGAGAGAAGACCCACCGTCAGAGCATAGGGATTCAAGAGGTCCCGGAAGGTTCCCCGGTAGATGCCGAAGGCGTCGAGGGGTACACCGGCCATGGAATTTCCCACGCCGACACCGAAGAGAAATGTGGCCAGGAGACTGGCGAGGAAGAAAAGGGTGTCCCACAGGTTCCGCCAGAAGAGGGAACGGACTTTGCCCCGGAACTCCAGCGACACGGCCCGGCAGATCAAAGCCAGGAGAACCAGCATGCATATGGTATAGAACCCGGAGGTCAGGGTCGCGTAAGCTTCCGGATAGGCTGCAAAGAGAGCCCCGCCCAGACAGACCAGCCAGACTTCATTGCCATCCCAGAGGGGACCGATGGCACCCATGAAAATCCGCCGCTCATGGTCATTCCTAACAAAGAGATGGAGGATCCCCACGCCGAGGTCGAATCCATCGAGTACGGCGTAGCCGCAGAGCAGGGCGCCCAGGATGAAAAACCACAACACATGGAGGTCCATCTAATCCCTTCCCTCCCGGTCTCCGGTCAGGCCGCCCCGGTGATCGGCCACGGTGGTCGCAGCCCGGACCACGCCCTTCTCGTCGGGCTCTGTAATTCCGGCTTCCGAGTAGTCGGGGCCATGCTGAATCTTGCTGTTCAATATGTAGAACCAGAGGGAGAACAACAGGGCATAGACCACGGCGAACATGATGATGGAGCCGATAACCTCTCCCCGGCTGACGGCCTCGGAAAGTGCCTGGGCGGTACGGAGCCCGCCGATGACCTCTCCCCCCGCCGTTACGGTGGGGTAGACGACCCAGGGCTGACGTCCCGTCTCCGCGGCAACCCACCCGAGTTCGTTGGCTGCGAAAGCGGGGGCTACGGCAAAAACGAAGAACCAGAGGAGCCATCTTTTGCGGTAAATGGTCCCCCGAAGTCGGCACCAGGAGGCATAGAGAGTGGTGATCACAAAGAGCATGCCGATGGCGAGCATGCCGTGGTAAGCCTGGAAGGAGATCCAGACCGGCGGCCTGCCGTAAGACGCCTCCAGCCGGTCCAACCCCGGTACGGGTTCCCGGAAATTGCCGTGGATGAGAAAACTGAGCATCCCCGGGACCGCCGCGCCGCCCCTGACCTGCCCGGTGGTTTCGTCGGGCCAGCCGAAGAGATAGAGGGGAGCACCGCCGTCTGCCGTGGTGAAAAGGCCCTCAAAGGCGGCAAGCTTTGCCGGCTGATGCTCCGCCACCATATGGGCATTCAAATGTCCCGAGACGAGTTGGAGACAGGAGAGAACGGTCGCCAAAATCAGGGCGTCCTGGAAAGACCGTTTGGCGAAATAGGTATGTTTCCCTCGGAGCAGGTACCAGGCCGATACGCTCATCACGAAAAAGGCGCCCACGATGAAGGCCCCCAGCCAGACGTGGAGGAGGCGATGCACGGAAGAGGGATTGAAAATCATGGCCCAGAAGTCGACGAGTTCCGCCCGGGGTATCGCCACGCCGTGGACCGTCCGCTCTGCAATCCGGAACCCCGCGGGCGTCTGCTGCCACGAATTGGCCACGGTGATCCAGATGGACGAAAAAATGCTTCCCAGGGCCACCATGCAGGTGGAGAAGAAGTGAAACCGGGGGCTTACTTTGTCCCACCCGAAGATGAGAATGGAGAGGAATCCCGACTCGAGAAAGAAAGCGAATATCCCTTCCGCCGCCAGGGCCGATCCGAAAATGTCACCGGCATATCGGGAGAAGGCGGCCCAGTTGGTGCCGAATTGAAATTCCATGACAATGCCGGTGGCCACGCCCACGGCAAAAGTGAGTCCGAATATTTTTGCCCAGAACTTGACTGCAGTCAGGTAGACGGGATCATCGGTTTGCAGCCAGTGCCATTCCAGATAGACAAGGACGACGGATAATCCGATGGTCAGTGTGGGAAAAATATAGTGAAACATGATGGTCAGGGCGAACTGGAGGCGGGAAAGGAGTACAACGTCCATGGTCACTCTCAATAGAAACAGAGAAAACACCGGCCGGTGAAGCACAGCGCCGGCTGCCGATGACGCCCATACCGGGCTCTCATGCTACCGTTTCCCTTGAAATTTGCAAGTGTCGGTTTTTCGTCTCTCTTTGCGGAGCGCCTGTCTTTTTTTGGCCTTTCATTTTTGATCCACCTCTTGCCTGCCCCAACTTTCAAACTCCGGTCGCGGTAAGGGTGCCAGGCAGGCCTGCCAGGCACCCCGTTGTCCCAATGATCAAGGCGGGTATACAGCCTGTGAAATCTGTGGTATTGTTCCATTCCGTCAGGTTGGTTGACTTACTCAACAAGGAGGTTTCCTATGCTCAGATTCAGTTTCGCGCTAAGCACGGTCTTTATCCTGATTGCTGTGGCGGTCGCGCCGGTACAGGCAGATGGAGACGATCCCCAGGTGATGGACGCCCGTAAAACGGTGAAAAAATTCGCCGACGAACTTCGGGGACATCTGCAGACCCAGATGAAAGCCGGCGGGATTTATGCGGCCATTGGCGTTTGCGCCGACGTGGCGCCCTCCGTTTCCTCCCGCCTCTCCCGGGAAACGGGATGGACCGTGAAGCGGATAAGTCTGAAAGTCCGCAACCCTCTCGATATTCCCGATTCCTGGGAACGGACGGTTTTGCAGGATTTTGACAAGAAGATTGCCGCAGGCGCTGCTCCAGGTGAACTGGAACATTCAGAAACGGTGACCGAGGGGGACCAGTCTTATTTTCGTTACCTGAAGGCCATCCCCACGGCCGATGTCTGCCTCACCTGTCACGGTGCGCCCGATAAAATGCCGGCGGAAGTCCAGACCCTGCTGAAAGAGAAGTATCCCCACGATAAGGCCACAGGTTATTCGGCCGGCACGATTCGCGGGGCATTCTCCATCAAGCGCCCGCTCCCATAAGACGAATGTCGCCCCTCTGGCAGATCAATTGAAACTGTGGCGCTCCAGCGATTCGCGGCGGGTCATATCCCGGGAGCGGCACGTAGTGCGTTCAAGGTGCCAGGCAGGCCTGCCTGGCACCCCGTTGCCTTATCGTGGCTAAACCGGTTTTAAAATGCGAAAGAGGTGGCGCAGCTCGGCACCTGGGAGCTTCCCGGAGAAGGCCGCCATGTATGGCTTGCGCCGATAGGTCATCATGTGGGTTTTCTCCACCCCCTTTTTCAGACGGGCCGCCCATGGGGAGGCGATGAAAATTTCTTGCTCCGTGAGGATGCCCATATTCCTGCCCAGGGAGATGAGCTGCGGTTTAACCTTAGGGTAGTAGCCGATCTTTCGGTGCCCCATGAGATCGTAGTAGAGGTTCAATGCGACCACGGCTGCCTGGTCCAGGGTATGAGAGGCAACCCGGGGCAGAGCCAGGGGCCCTTTTTCCGTGACGATGGTGACCGTGTCTCCCAGGCTGTACATGTGCTCATCCCGGGGCGTGTGGAGCGCCCTGGTGACCTTGATCCATCCTTGGCTGTCTTTCTCCAGGGTCGATTCCTGAATCCACGGCATGGGCTGAATCCCGCCGGTCCAGATCAGCATGGACATGCTTCGTGACTCACCGGAGTCGAGGATGACCCGGTCCTTTTCGACCCGTTCAATCTTGTTTCCCGTCAAGATGCCGATCCCCTTCTCTTGCAGATAGGTCTCTACGAAGTCCTGGACTTTTTCGTTACAATCGTGAAGGAGCCGGTCGGCACTCTCGATCAGTTCGATGGTAATTTTCCCCGATGAGAGATCTTCCTGTTTGCGGGCATCGTCGATCATATCGAGCAGTTCTCCCGCAATTTCAACGCCCTCGAGCCCGCCGCCGGCGATCGTGATCCGGGCCGACCTCTTTTCATCGGCCAAGACTCTTCGGACTTCCTTTCCGATCCCTTCCGCCTGTTCGGGATTGCGAAAGGCATAGGCATGCTCCGCGGCCCCGGGAATATTGTAGAAATTGACCCGGGCACCAACGGCCAGGACCAGATCATCGTATCCCTGCGGCCCCGTTCCCGTCACCACCTGTCGGGCTTCCGGTTCCAGCGCCCCGACTTCATCCTGGATGAAAGTGATGCCCGCGGCTTCGAAGATGGGGGCCAGGGGTACCTGGATCTCGCCGGGACTCACCTTGCCGGAAATGACTTCATGAATTGAAGGGAGATAGGACTGCACAGGGGACCGGTCAATGACCGTGATTTCCGCCGCCGCCCTGCAAAGACTCTTGACGGACAGGGCGGTTTCCAGGCCGCCAAACCCGCTTCCCACAATGACGATTCGTTTTTGCACGTTTTCTCCTATGGCTATCTGACTCGAATCTTACCTGATAACCTTGCCCTGTCAACTTCCCGGAAGGCTGGCTCTGCAATTACGATGGTCCTGCCGACTTTTTCTCCACTCCTTCGTCCATGAGAAGCATGAAGTGCCGGGCTGCCGAAGAGGTGTGGTTTGGGGGGAAGGGAAAAGGGGTGAAAATTTTATCATGGTAACTGGTTGACGAGGCGGGTATTCTGGAAGAAAATCAGCGATTTTGGCCGCTGGTAGCGGAAATTTTGAAAATTGATTCAGACATCAGTGAATAAGCTTTCCATGGGCCCGTCCAAGAGGACAGGCAGCTATGAGACGGTTCTTGAGGAGGTGTATCATGAAGAAGTGGATAATCCCAGCTACAGCCGTTGTGGTCGTGAGTTTCTTCCTTGTGCCGGCGGCCTCTGCAGACGATAGGGGTCTGTATCGCGCGCAAGGCGCAGCCATCGGTTTCGCCTCGGCCATGGTTCTGGACCATTTCCTGGATGATCATAACCGCGGATCATCGGCCGTTCATATCGATTATCGATACGAGGAGAGGGGCTACGGGCGGGGCTACTCGGATTTCGGCATCCGTTATGACTACCGGGACCGGTATCGTTATGGCGACAGGCAAGAATACCGGCACAAGATGAAGCATAAAAAGGCGAAGGCCTATCGAAAAGGCTACCGCAAGGGCTATCGTAACGGACTCGGCTATGGCCCTCCAGGTCTCAGGTACGGCGGCGACTATCGGCACGGCGACCGGTGGAATTTCTACGGCCGTCGCGACAGGCGCTGTCGCTGATCCCAAGGGGAGGGGAACGGGCCGTTCCCCTCCCGCAGCACCGTCTCTCACCGTTTTTCCATTACAGCCTCACCCTGGATTTACCAAGATTTCGGCTCCTTCCTTCGAGTAAGAAGAGGCCTTTTAGTGCTTTCCTTGCTTCCTGCAGCTATCGGCCACCAGTTTTTGTCTTGTCTTGCGGCTGCTGTTTATCTATAATAGCTCCCCATATTAACCATCTTTTCGCCTCCGGTTCATCGCCATTTCCCGGCGGAGAATAGGGAAGCCCCAATCATCAGGAAAGGAATACGGCATGAATAGACAGGTTGCGCTGGCCACAGGTGTTCTGCTCGTTTTCATCGGAATTGGCTGTAAACCTGCGGCAAAAGCGCCGGAGCCCCAGGCCCAGGATAAGAATGAACTGACCACCTTCTCTGAGAAGCTGAGCTATATTGCCGGACAGGATATCGGCCGGAGCCTTCAGGGGCGGGGTTCGGATATGGACCTGGCCATTGTCTTTCGGGGCATCGAAGACGCCATGGGGGGAAAAGAACCGCTGGTGACGGCAGAGGAGGGGGCGGCCATCAAAAAGGAATACGCCGCCAAGATGCGGGAAGAGCGGGCCGCTAAGATGAAAGAAGAGGGGGAAAAGAATCGTCAGGAAGGTGAGGCTTTTCTCGGGGAAAACAGCAAGAAACCGGGGGTTGTGACCACCGCGAGCGGTCTGCAGTACCAGGTTCTGGAGGAAGGGAAAGGCCCCAAGCCGGCCGCAACGGACCAGGTGAGTGTCCATTACAAAGGGACCCTTCTCGATGGGACAGAATTTGACAGCTCCCACAAGCGCGGCCGACCGGCCACCTTCGGATTGAACCGGGTGATTCGAGGCTGGACCGAAGGATTGCAGCTCATGTCCTCAGGCGGAAAATATCGGTTTTTCATTCCCGCTGATCTTGCCTACGGCGCCCGGGGATCGGGACCCAAGATCGGAGCCAATGCCACACTGATTTTCGAAGTGGAGCTGCTCGAAATCATAGGCAGCCAGCCCAAGGCTCCGGCGCCGAAGGGGTAGGAAGAGACCTCTTCCTGATGCCTTTTCTTTCACCTGGCTAAGTGGCCCTATTCCTAAATACGGGCAACGGGGTGCCAGGCAGGCTTGCCTGGCACCTTACCGTAGCGCGCCCTCCTCTCCGTTGTCTTTTCCCCGGCGAAGGATTTCCTTCGCCGGGCCATCCTCCCGCTTCACTCTGAGTCATGCCGCCAGCGGCGGTTTATACATTAAGGTATCTTGGGATGGGCTCCCTGCTACGAATTGTAGAGGGTACGGCTCCGTTGCGCGCCTTGATGCGAGACCGCGCTACAACCCTTTCAATGCGTCACCCTATGTACGAACAGGATGACTATAAGAGGGCCGGGTTCATCCAGCCATTTTTTGACTCCCCGGGGTTGAACCTCGGGAGTGTTGTTTTACCCATCCCATTGTCGTGCCCCCAGTGGACAAGCGGCTCGTTCTGCGCTTTTGTTGAACGAGGGGGCTGACGGCGGGCAAATCCCGTCTTTGATCAAAAAGTGCCCGGGACAGGGCTCATGAAGTGTTAACGCAGGCCGCGGTGGTTTGCTCATTTTGGGGGCCCGACGGGCGGGCGATGAGAGGTGCGTTGCGGAGAGCCCGGAACTTCCGTGGAGCACCGGGAGGAGCTGAGATGCCGATATTCTTTCTTTTTGGTAAATACACGACAGAATCGATCAAAGCGGTCAGTGTCGAACGGACAGAAGAGGTGGTGGCCCTGATCAAGAAGCATGGCGGTGATGTGCGGTCCATGTACACCGTGCTGGGAGAGCACGATCTGGTTCTCATCGTGGAATTCCCCACAGTGGAAGAGGCCATGGTTGCCTCCGTCGGGCTTCACCGGTTGACGGGCATATCCTTTACCACGTCGCCGGTGGTCGATGTGGAGCGGTTCGACAAACTCATCGGCGATGCCGAGAAGCTCTGATCCCCGGGGGCGCCGGTTTGAACGGGCTGCATCTCCGATGGCTTATCACTGGCAGGGGCCGGGCGGTCCCTGCCTCTCCTTGACGCCAATTACTCCTCAAGTTTTTCTCCCGTCTGCCGAAAAACAAGTACTGCATCCTTCCGGAACATACGGAGGGGCCGGGAATCGGCGGCTCAGGGAGAGGCCCATGTCACAGGCAAAAACGATTGGCACACTGCTGCTGGAGTATGGACTGATCGGGCCGGAAGACCTGGATGAAGGACTGGCGCTCCAGAATGAGACAGGTCTGCGGCTCGGCGAGGCACTGGCCCGGCTTGGCAAGACGACCATGGAAGACATTGAGTGGGTCTTGAGCAAACAGCTCGATATCCCTTTCGTCATAGTTGAGGATCTCAATGTTAATCCCGATCTGGTGGGAAAATTCAAGAAGGATTTCCTGATCACGAACCGGATCCTGCCGGTCTATGAGGCCGGCGATCACATCGCCGTCGTCACCGATGATCCCTTTAACCGGGACGCCATCGCGAAGCTCAGGCAGCGGGTCGACAAGAAGGTCTATCTCTCCACCGGCAACGGAGAACAGATCGAGGGGAGGCTGAAGCGGTTCTTTAAGAAAGAGGGTCTGCCCGAGCTCACCTCTTGTATTGAGTGGACTCTGGCGAGGATACGGGAGACCTGTTTTTACCGGCTCGATTTCCGGCTCCAGAAGGAGAGCTGCGCCGTTGGGCTCTTCGGATTTGGAATCACAAGACCGGTACAGGTCCTGGACGGTCACTTCACCCAGGAAGAATTGCTGCAATCTTTTGACAGCTTGGACGTTCCGATTCTTTACGACGTGCTGGGGAATTCCCGGGAAGTCCTGTTGTCCGTTTTTCCTGTTTCCCGTTGTTCCGAAGAAGAGGTTCACCTACCTGCCATCGTTGGGCGTTTCGGGTTGACGCTGCCTGAAGCCGTTGTGGCAGCTGACTGCTCCGGCTACAATCTGGAGGGGGTGTTCCGAGCAGACCGGCCCCTGCCAGGGTACCCTTTCGTGTCGACGCGGAAATCGAACTTTTATCACCACGATACGATTTACACCATTGACACAGCGCCCGAGACTTTTGTTGACCATTACGTCTGTCTCTCGATTCCGGCCGTCTGCGCAGACTGCCAGGGGCACGGCTGTCCGGTCTGCAAAGGTCTGGGTTACCGGTGCAGGGAGGTGGAGGGGATTTACTCGTCCCACGATTTGAACAAGCTGCTGGCAGGGGAGTGCTATGGCCAAGATTGATGCCTTTTTCAAATACATGCTCGAGAACAATGCCAGTGATCTCCACCTCAGCGCCGGATGCAAGCCGCTGATCCGGAAAAACGGCGATCTGGAAGAGATCAAATACAAGGCCCTCTCCCACGAAGTCCTCAAGGTTCTGCTCTTCGAAATCCTGACTGAGGCACAGCAGGAAAAATTCCTGGCCACACGGGATCTCGATTTTGCCTATGAGCTGCCCGATGCCGCCCGATTCCGGGCCAACTATTTTTACCAGAAGCGGGGGCTGGGCGCCGTCTTCCGGGTGATTCCCGCGGAAATCCTCTCGGTAGAACAACTGGGGCTTCCGAGCAACATCTTGCGGTTTGCCGAGTTGAACCGGGGGCTGGTTGTTGTGACCGGTCCCACGGGGAGCGGGAAATCGACCACCCTGGCTGCCATTATTGACTATATCAATCGGGAACGGAAGGATCACATCCTTACCATTGAAGATCCTGTCGAATTCGTCCACTCCGGCAAGGGGTGTCTGGTGAACCATCGGGAAGTGGGCAGTCATACGGAATCTTTTGCTGCCGCCCTTCGGGCCGCGCTCCGGGAAGACCCCGACGTGATCCTGGTCGGTGAGATGCGGGACCTGGAAACCATCGAGCTGGCCCTGACAGCCGCCGAGACCGGTCACCTGGTTTTTGGGACGCTGCACACCAGTTCTGCCGCCAAGACAGTGGATCGGATTATCGATGCTTTTCCGGCGAATCAGCAAGCCCAGATCCGCACCATGCTGTCGGAGTCGTTAAAAGGGGTGGTGGCCCAACAGCTGATGAAGCGGATTGACAAGTCGGGACGGGTTGCCGCCCTGGAAGTTCTGGTCGTCAACAGCGCCGTCGCCAATCTGATCCGCGAGGGGAAAACGTTCCAGATCCCTTCCATGATTCAGACCGGAAAAGGGGAGGGGATGCAGCTCATGGACCAGGCCCTCATCGACCTGCTCATGGAGAAGAAGGTCAGTCCCGAGGAAGCCTACCTGAAAGGAAACGATAAAAACGCCTTTAGACGGTTTCTGGGCAAGAACGACGAACACCAACCTGCCGCTGCAGGTCTTGCCCGCTAAAGGCCATAGCCGGAAAAGACCTGTCTTTTCTCTTCTTTCAAGCCTTTCGCAGAATGGCTTCGATTAATCTCTCAGATCGTTTCACGGGAGCAGCACCGTTGCCCCGGTGGTTTTGCGGGACTCAAGGTCGCGGTGTGCCCGTACCGCGTCTTTAAGGGGATAGGTCTGTTTGATTTCTATCTTGACGGCGCCGTTTTCCACCACCGCAAAAAGTTCGGAAGCATTGGCCAGGAGGTCTTCTCTTTTGGCCGTATAGTGCATGAGGGAAGGACGGGTCAAATAGAGCGAACCTTTCTTGCCCAGAAGTCCCGGGTTGAAGGCGTCGACGGGCCCCGAGGACTGCCCAAAGCTGACAAGCATGCCCATGGGCCGAAGAGAGTCGAGGGAGCCCAGAAAAGTATCCTTGCCCACCGAGTCGTAGACCACCGATACGCCCTCACCGTCGGTAATTTCCCGAACCCGGGGAACAAAATTCTCTTCTCTGTAGAGGATGGGATGATCGCACCCGT
>CAYUBU010000035.1:0-4761 GCA_964443105.1 uncultured Nitrospirota bacterium | reverse complement strand
GACACACCGCTGCAGATCCCTCCGGAGCACATGTCTCCATCGGTGCAGGGATCCTGGTCATTACACTGGGTGCCGTCAGCCACATCCTGGACCTTGCAAATCCCATCGGCGGGGTCGCAGAGATTGATGGCGCAAGGATCTCCCGTGGGATCACAGACAACGCCTGAGCACAGATCACCGGTATCACAGCTATCGGTCTCTTCATTGCAGGTGGTGCCTTCGGGACAGGGATTGCCTTCACTGACGCAGCCCACCGCCGGGTCACAGACCTCCCGGCCGGTGCAGTGGAGGCCGTCGCTGGCACAGAGATTGTCGTTAGGCGTGTTCACACAGCCATCGTTCACCTCGTCACAGGCATCGGACGTACAATCGATGCCGTCGTCACACAATACAGGCGTACCGGCCATGCAGGTTCCGGCGCCGTCACAGGTCTCTTCGCCATTGCAAAACTCACCGTCGGGACAGGACGATCCGGCATCCTCGAATCGGCAGTTCGCATTGCAGCAGTCACCGTCCATGGTGTTGCCGTCATCACAATCCTCACCTTCATCGACCAGGCCATCACCGCACCCCGCCACGGTATCGCACATATCCGTATCCTCATTACAGACGGTTCCCGCGGCGCAGGGATCGCCCGCAGAGGTACAATCACCGACGGCATCACAGACTTCGTCGCCGTTGCAGAAGAGATCGTCGTCGGCACAGTTGGCATCGTTGGGGTTGTTGATACAGGCATCAGGCCCCGTATCACACAGATCGTCGGTGCAATCAACCCCGTCACTGCAGTCGGGCGCGATGCCGGGCTGGCAGTCGTTCACCGAGTCACAGGCCTCAACGCCGTTGCAGAATATTCCATCGTCACAAGCCCCATTGTCCGGCGTGTTGACACAGCCATCGGCCGACTCATCGCAGCTGTCCGTGGTACACTGGACTCCGTCGTCACAGTCTACCTCCGTTCCGAGGTCACAGGTTCCGGCGCCGTCACAGGTTTCCTCCCCGTTACAGAATTGGCCGTCGTCGCAGGACGATCCGGCAACCTCGAAGGTGCAGTTGGCGCTGCAGCAATCGCCGTCCATGGTGTTGCCGTCGTCACAGTCCTCGCCAGATTCAAGGGTTCCGTTGCCGCAGGCAGTCACGGCGTCACAGGTGTCGGTGTCTTCATTACAAACGGTCCCCACGTCGCAGGGATCACCGGTGGAGTCGCAGTCGTTGACGGCATCACAGAATTCGTCGCCGTTGCAGAACTCATTGTCGTCGGGACAGTTGGCATCGTTGGGGGTGTTGAGACAGTCGTCCGCAGTCGGATCACAGGTATCGACAGTACAATCAACCCCGTCACTGCACGAGGGAATGGGTCCAGCCAGACATGCCCCCTCACCGTTGCAGGTCTCATCGCCGTTGCAGAAAACACCGTCAGGGCACGGGCTTCCATTCGCTTCAAAGAGACAGTCGGCGCTGCAGCAGTCGCCGTCCATGGTATTGCTGTCGTCACACTCCTCACCCGTTTCGATCGTTCCATTGCCGCATACGGCGCCGGCACAGTCGGGATCATCGCCATCGGTTAAGCCGTCGCCGTCATTGTCGAGGCTGATACTGTTGGAGTCAAACCGCTCCTCCGAGCCGTCGCAAGAATTGAGCGGCGTGCTTGGATTGGGGCTGGGGTAATAGGCCGGCTGTACATCCTCCCCCACCGGCGTTGTATCGGCATTGTGGCAGCCGCCACATACGGTGACACCAGCCCAGGCGTGGTGTGCCCGCAAACCATCTCCGAGGCCGGGGCCGGGCCCGCCAAAGGCACCGTCATTGCCGGTACCATCTTCAACTCTCCCGTGGCAAGGGACACAGTTGGCCAGCGGTGGGCTGTTTCGTGGACCCTCGCCGCCCTCATGACAAAAGTTACAGTCACCGTTTGTCGGTTCCGCATGGGT
This sequence comes from uncultured Nitrospirota bacterium, assembly GCA_964443105.1. Lineage (GTDB taxonomy): Bacteria > CG2-30-53-67 > CG2-30-53-67 > CG2-30-53-67 > CG2-30-53-67 > CAYUBU01. The sequence continues at coordinate 2,833 of CAYUBU010000035.1, read as the reverse complement.
GTTATGGTCCGGGCCGAAGTTCGTTAGGTCTGGGTGACAGGGTGCACACCCCTGTTCGTAGAACTCCCACGCCTCACCATTCGGCGTCCATACGGCCAGAACCGCCAGGGCAAAAATACAGCAGATGAAGAGATTCCTTACCATTTTCATAACCATTTCCTCCGCCCAATAATGATTTATCCCAAGCCACGGACCGTGGTGTCCACAAATCTGTGGCACGTCTTTCAGTTAAGGATTTCGATTACGTCGAATTTCCCGGGGTGAGCATCCCCCGGCGCCATCGCTCCAGGGCATCATGGATAGAACAGGTTCAAGTATCTGGAAATACGAACGATTTCTCTCAACATAGTCGTACAGCAAATGCTATGGTCTGTCTTGGGTGAGATTCGATTGGCAATAAGATGGAATGTACCTGAAATCTGCGATTTGTCAAGCGGGGGGTTGAAAATAGGGTATAGAATCTTTGAAACGCACCGATTCAAGCCATATATTGTCAAATTTACCTTGACGCTTTCTTATCCAGACCTTCCGGAACCTTTTGATAATTGACCTCTTTTTCGGCGCCGGCAATTCGAAAAAGGGGGTCGCCGCCGATCAGCTCTTTGAGGCGGTCCGGTGGTACGTGGCTGTAGAAGGTGGGTGCCAGGAGCGAGGGATCAGGACCGTGGGGCTGAATGAGATGCTGATGCAGGGTCGTGTCTCCCTCAATGATTCCGGTAACCCCGATATTCCGGTAGAGCCGGATCACCGTGTTGACGACCACCTCTTGGGGGGAGGCTTCCCGGAAGAAATCGAGGCTTTGAACCAGGGTCTCTTCGTCTTCGTAGGGGAAACCCGTGAGAAAGTCGACGGAGAGACGGATCCCTGCCTCCGTGGCCAGGGCGATCATGGAAGCCGCCTCAGACCAGTAGCGGCTCACCTTCTCATGGGAATCGACGGTCAAGGTCACCAGGTAGGCCCCGGACTCCCTCAGCAACTCGAAAAGCCTTTCGTTGTAGTTCCCCACCTTCATGTAGAGTCCCCACTGAAGGTTGAGCTTCTCCCTGTTCATTCTCTCCAGCAGGGTGAGACAATAGGGGAGGTTCTCGTTGAACTCGGTATCACAGAGATGGAGATGGCGAAAACCCCGCTCTGCCAACTGGTTCAGTTCGCAGATCACATCCTCAGGGTCCCGAAACCGAAGGGCCGTTCCGGCTTCAATGCAATAGACACACCCGGAGGAACACCCTTTGTGGGTTTCAAAGCCCGGAAGACCTTCGTGGTCGAGATAGTGCTGATAATCGACATCGTTTCCCCGCTGAGGGCAGAAATTGCCCGGCACCGCTCCCCGGACGGTCCGGCCCGACCCGACTAGATTGTCTCCTTCCTCCAGAATCGACGGCAGCGTCGCCTCCCCGGGCCCCACAATGCCGAGGCCGGCGCCGAGAAAATTGACAATGCCTTCGGGATCGGCGGTCATGGCCGAGCCCCCGATGATGACCGGTGCAGGGCTCAGGGCCTTCATCTCCCGGATGTGGTCCTTGAATTCGGGAAGAAAGTAATCGGTGTCGGGGTAGAGAACAGAGTCGACGTTCCGGACGGTCATGCAGATGGCGTCGGGACCGAACTTTTGAATTTCCGCCGTCAGATCGGCCAAAGGCTGGTCGGAAAAACAGAGATCCAGAAGGCGGACTGAAAAATGGAGTTCCCGAAGGGCGTGGGCCAGATACTCCAGTCCCAGCGGTATCACCGGAGGCTCGCGGTACCGGTTGGGATTGACCAGGAGGATTTTCTGGTACCGCCGCTTCATGGTGGTGTCAATATCCCTCGGCTTCCGGTTAACGGACTTGGCCCGTGTCCACCGCCATGACCCACTGATAGGACGAACGGCGAATGAGCGCAGGCCAAATCTCCAAGGGGGTCATTTGAAAGACCGTTTCCGAATCCCCGGGCAAGACGTGCCAGTCGCCGCGGAGGATTTCCTGATCCAGCTGCCCCTCGCCCCACCCGGCATATCCTGCCAGGAAACGAACCATTTCCTCTCCCTTGCCGTCATGGATGATACGCTGCAGCAGGTCGCGGCTCGCGCTGAAGTAAACATCGTTCAGGATGCGCTTCGACTCCTCCGGCGGACCGGACGTTCGAAGGAGCAGGAAAATCTGGTTGATGCCGACGGGACCGCCGAAGAAAAGAGTGTCGGACCGATCTTCAACCCCTTCCATGTCGCCCAGAACCTCCTGGAGCTTCAATTGGGTGGGACGGTTGATGACAACACCCATGGCGCCCTCCTCATTGACCTGGAGCAGCAGCACCACCGTCTCCACAAACCGGGGATCCGCCAGGGTTTCACTGGCCACGAGAAACTGTCCTACCCCGGGGCCCCGGGCTACGGTTATACTGGCGGCAGGCCCTACGGCTTTCATGGTTTGAGTACCAACAAAGGCTAGGCTCTGATTCCAATTCGGGGCACCTGCCGCGCCCTGCTCACCCGCTGTCTCAGCAGAGGCGGAGAAAACCAAAACGACCAGGATTAAGAGGCCCTGTCTAAACAGGACGCCGCAATCGCAAAACCTGAACCTCCTTAGAATCATGGGATCTCACCGGTGTAACTTAATTGTTCTCTTCCGCCATTACGCAGTGTGTAAATAGATATAAAACCTGTATTTTATCAGTGACTTTCGGCCTATAGATCAACTTATACATGAAGCTCCATTCCCTAAGGAAGTAGCTTTGGCCCCCTGGAAGGGGGTTACCCATTTACCCTTGTTTCAGACTCCCCCTTTGCCAAAGGGGGGAGAGACTCAGCCTGATGGTTCTATCGCGGGTCGTCATTCCGCATCCTCATACGAAACAG
>CAYUBU010000034.1:0-4501 GCA_964443105.1 uncultured Nitrospirota bacterium | reverse complement strand
CATGATAACAGCTCCCGCCTAAGGTGCCCGGTTTCCCCGGGCCTTTCAATGATGGAGCATTGATGGTTCTTAAATGATACAAAAGTTAAGGATTGGCAGGATAGGGCAGCAACCGGTCCGGATGGTCAATCGGCCAAGGTGTCAGGCCACTGCTTCATTCATCCTCTTCCGTGCCGATGTGCCGGACCACGAGCACAGGTATCTTCGAGCGCCGTACGATCCTTCTCGAGACGCTTCCCATCATGGCATCGGGCAGGTTGCCTTTCCCGTGGCTCCCCACAACAATGAGATCGTAGCCCCCTTCCTCCGCCTCCTTGAGAATCTGGTCAACGGGGTGTCCCGATTTCGTGACGACGCGGTAGGCCACATAGGCCTGATCCGGGGAGGTTTTCTGCACCAACTCACAAAATTCCCCGACGCAATCCTTGATGTAGGCATCATCCCTCTTCCGCTGGATGAGGAAATCCCTGGCCTCCTCCAGGTTGTGCGCCTTGATCTTCTCCCACTCCTTCTCGCTGATGTAGCCGATCACCCGTGCGTCCACATCGGCATCGGTCTCAACCACATGAAAAACGGTCATTTCCGCCCCGTAAGAATGGGCAAGGCTCGCCGCATAGGCGAAGGCGTAACGGCCCCGTTCGGAAAGGTCCGTGGTGTAAAGTATTTTCCGGATATTTATCTTGGGGATTTCCATGCTCTGCTGCCCTCTCTTCTCAAAGTCGTACCGCGAATTAAGATCAACTGGCCGGGGCCTTCTTGAAAAACCCTTTCAGATGATTGACCCAGATCCCGCTGAGGAACCAGGAATAGGCATAGGTTCCGATAATAATCAACACAAACGCTTTTACGATATCCATCGTTGAGCCGTCCAGTGAAAAGCCCGGCACATAACCGAAAAGGAAGGGACCCAAATAGAGGAACTTGGCAAACTTGAACGCAGAAAAGGCCGTTTTCCACATGTTGGCCTTGGCAATGGTCGCCCCGGCAAAGGCCGCAATGCAGACGGGAGGCGTAATATTGGAATCCTGAGAGAGCCAGTAGACGATAAAGTGGGCGGCGAGCTCATTGACCCCAAGATGGGTCAAGGCGGGAACCGCCACGACCGCAGTGATCAGATAGGCTGCGGTCACTGGAACGCCCATGCCGAGAACCAGCGACGCGAGGGCAATCAGCAGAATCGTGAGGACCAGGGAGCCCCCGGCAAGTTCGATGACGATGTCGGCAAAGGTGAGCACCAACCCGCTGAAGGTGAGCACCCCGATGATAATGCCGATGACCCCGACGGTGGCGCCGATCTTCAGGCTCGCTTCGGTCCCGGAGCGTGCGGCTTCCAAAAATTGTTTCGGGCCGATCCGGGTCTCCTTGTGGACCCAGCTGACGGCGATACAGGAGGCAATCCCGAGAACCGCGGAGTAACCGGCCGAATAGCCGGTCAGCATGAAAATGGTGATCGCCACCAGCGGCAGGACGTAGAACCATTCCTTTTTCAGGATATCCATGGCACTGTGCTCAGAGCGTTCCCCTACCACATTGTTCTTTTTCGCTTCGTAGTGGACCATGACGTAGACGCTGAAAAAGTACATGATGGCCGGGAAGATGGCCACCAGCATGATTTTTGAATAGGGGAGACCGGTCAGCTCGGCCATGATGAAGCCGCCTGCACCCATGATGGGGGGCATGAACATACCGCCGATGGAAGCGGCGGGTTCGATGCCGCCGGCGATATGGGGTCTGAATCCCGCCTTCTTCATCATGGGGATCGTAAAGGCGCCGGTGGAGACGGTGTTGGCGATGGCACTCCCGGAAATGGAGCCGAAGAGACCGCTGGCAATGACCGACACCTTGCCGGGGCCGCCGATCCTGTGACCCACAGCGGCCAGGGGCCAATCGATAAAGAATCTCTGGGCACCGCATTTCTCCAGAAAGGCCCCGAACAGAACGAACAACAAGACATAGGTGGCCAGGACGTTCGCCATGATGCCGAATATGCCGTCGCTTTTGTAAAAAATGCTGGTGCATAATGCCGGAAAGGTATCTCCCGCGTGGGCAATGAGGTCGGGCAAATAGTCACCATAGACGCCATAGGCCAGCATCAGCGTCCCGATGATGACGAAGGCAAGGCCGACGACCCGGCGGGCCAGTTCAATACCGATGAGCACACCAATCATGGCGATAACGGTATCGAGCTTCGTCTCCATACCGGTCCGGTAGTTGATGGCCTCGAAATTTAGTATCCAGTAGCCCACGGTGACGATGGAAAGAATGACCAGCAGGTAGTCTACCCACCGCATGATCTTGGTTTTGGACTGGTAGAGCATAAAGACGAGGACATACGTGATGATGACGTAGATCCCCCGGTGGTACTGAGTAGCCGCCGGCTTAGCGACAGCGGAGAAACAGTAGATGAGGACCAGAGCCATGGAACCGACATCGAAGATGATTCTCTCTATCTTATTTAATTTATCATACACGGGTCTGCCTTCCTTTTATGCGTTAGTCCAGCTGAAATGGATCTTGCAAATAAGGCTCAGACCCCTCTGAAGGTAGCCTCACAGGGGGCTGTGCTGCGGCACGGGTGCCTTCGGTTTCAAGCTGCTCTTAGCCCCATAGGCTGGGGACCGGCGGCAATAAGGGAGTGCCGCCGGTCCAGCCTAAGGCGCTCTTAATTCAAAACACCTTTTTCCTTCCAGAATTTAATGGCACCGGGGTGCAGCGGAGTGACAATACCGTTTGCACCGGTTTTGATGCTCATATTCTTGAAAGTCTTCTTCTGACTGACCATGTGCGCCAGCCCCTCTGGTGTGTAAATGGTCTCTAGGAGCTTGTAGACCACATCGTCGGGGACATCGGCATTGGCCACCCACAGGGTCGAGTCCTGGAACGTTGGAGTATCCTTGTCGACACCCTTGTATGTTCCCGATGGTACCGAGATCTTCGAGAAATAGGGATACTTCTCATAGAATCCGCTTGCCTCGGCATCGGCGGTCAAATCGATCAGAGCGATATCATTGGTCTGTGCCGCCATGATCACGGCTCCGCTGGGAAAGGCGGTGAACAACCAGAAGGCATCGAGTTGATTGTTGCCGAAGGCGGCAGCCGCATCGTTGTAACCCATGGCGTTGCGCTCAACCGTTTCCCAGATACCGAGATGGCTGAAGAAGAGCTCGCAGTTGGCGAAGGCCCCGGAACCGGCATTACCGACCCCTACCTTTTTGCCGGCCAGATCCTTGGTGCTGTTGATTCCGGCACCTGCCTTGACCACGAGCTGGGCCGGGGCGCCGTAAAGCCACGCAACAGCCAACACGTTTTCATACTTATTCGGATCGTTCTTCATCATACCGTTGCGCCCCTGGTACACATGGCCCGAATAGACCACACCGAGTTGGGCTTTGCCGGAATTCACTTTACGCAGATTCTCCACGGATCCTGCGGACGACTGCGCTCTGACTTTGAATTCTTTGATCTCTTTGACCGGTTTGTAGACCTGAATGGCGTTGGCCACCACCTGAAAGGTTCCCCCTGCCGGCCCACCGGCGAAAATGTATCTTTTTGCGGCGAAAGCTTCAGCCGAGAAGAAGAAAGCGAGGGCACTAATTGCGATTACACCGAGACTCCATTTTGTAAAATTGCTTTTCATAGTTTAAAACTCCTTAATTCACATGAATGGACATTGGTTCAAACGATTGAGATTACTTCCCCCCCTATCACCCCCTTTCCCTTGGTGGTTTCTGAATCACCATCACCACACCTTACTCTGTTTTTCCGGAACTTTTCCAACCGGAGGGCGGCACAAAGCTGGATGTCGCCACGTCTTCCGGCCAGACAAATTCAAACTTCCCATTGATGACCTGCAGCACCATGGTGGGGAGGCTGTTCTGGCGCTGATATTTTTCATAGGCGGTGAAATGGACCGGCCCGAAGGGGGTCTCCATCCGTGTATTATCCAATGCAGCACGCACGTCTTTGGGCTTGAGCGACGCTGCCCGTGTCAACGCGTCGGCGGCCACCAGGAGGGCCGAATAGGCCTCGGCTCCGTGATAATCGGGAGCGCTGCCGTGCTTATGGGTGTATTGATCGAAGTACTGCTGCGTTCCGGCATAGGGCAATTCCCGTGCCCACAGCGTTGCCGTCACCAGTTTGTCAGCGGCATTGCCGGCCTTCCCCGGGAATTTGTAGTGGGTGAACCCTCCGGCCCCGCCCAGGAGGAGGGACCCGATACCTGATTCCCGAATCGTCTTGACCAGCAGGGCCCCGTCGTTGAGATAAGAGATCATATAGATTGCGTCCGGCGGATTCTGGGTCAGTGGTTTCACCAGCTTCTTAAAATAGGAGGGCTCCCTTCTTTCCCGGTGATAGGAGAGCATCTTGCCGATTCCGATATCGTGCTCCCGGCAGAACCACATCATGCGGAGCGCGGCGCCCGTCCCAAAGGGGCTGTTTTCGTACACAATTGCCACCGAGGCCGGTTTGATCGTGCTCAGCAGCATGGCTTCCAGCCCTT
>CAYUBU010000033.1:0-3387 GCA_964443105.1 uncultured Nitrospirota bacterium | reverse complement strand
TTCCAGGGCCCCCTGGAGGAACCCCGGAAACATTGGCTGAGAGACAGGCCGCCGGTCTCGAGGACGTGTGATGGAATCTGCATGAAAAAGCCGCCTTCATGGTACGTCCAGTCCGCAGCCCTCCCGCTGTGGGAGGATCAGGGAGAAACACACATCGTTCTGGTGACTTCCTGCAGCTCAAAACGGTGGATCATTCCCAAGGGTATCGTGGAGCCGGAAATGACGTCGGCAGACTCCGCCGCCAAGGAAGCCTGGGAAGAGGCCGGTGTGCGGGGCAGCATCGAACCCCAGCCTGTCGGAACCTACCAGTACGAGAAATGGGGCGGGATCTGTACCGTCGCCGTTCATATATTAAATGTAACAGAGATTCTCCCTGAGTGGCCTGAGGGCCATGTTCGGGAGCGGGCGTTCGTTTCCTTTCATGAAGCAATCGCCAGGGTCCGGGAACCGGAACTCAAAAATATCATCGAGCGCTGCTTCGAAACCATTTGAGTTTTGCCCCCGATGCCGCCTGCCTGCAGAGGATCGGCATCGGTGATTTCGCGCATCACCTTCATGCTGTGAGCACTGCCAGGAAAGGAGCTCCCATGTTTAAAGCCTCCTCAAGCGACTATCTCGTTCCTTATAATGGAAAGTTCAGACATGACCATGCCCCCACGAGGCCTCCAAAAGATGGGCCCGACAAGAAAACCTGCAAGCGCCGGCTGACAAAACGGGTGGACGAACTCGATGATCTCCAGCGAATCCTCTACGCGAGAGACCGTTACGCGGTACTCCTCATCTTCCAGGCCATGGACGCCGCCGGCAAGGACAGTACGATTCGTGCCGTCATGAGCGGTGTCGACCCCGCCGGCTGCCAGGTCTACAGCTTCAAAAAACCGAGTTCCCACGAACTGGACCATGATTTTCTCTGGCGGACTTCACTCTGTCTCCCGGAACGGGGCCGCATCGGCATCTTCAACCGAAGCTATTACGAGGAGGTGCTCGCCGTTCGCGTCCATCCTGAATTTCTCCGTTATCAGAAGCTCCCTTATAAGACGAAAGAGTCTCAACTCTGGGCAGAGCGGTACGAGTCGATTCGGGACCACGAAAAACACCTGGCACGCAACGGCACCATCATCTTGAAGTTCTGGCTCAACGTTTCCTACGAGGAACAGCGCAACCGCTTTTTGTCCCGGATTCAGGAACCGAGCAAGAACTGGAAGTTCGCTGAAGGCGACATCGCCGAGCGCCGGTCCTGGAAAGAGTACATGACCGCCTATGAAAAGGCCCTGGCCGCCACCTCACGCCCCTGGGCACCGTGGTACGCGATTCCCGCCGATGACAAACCGTACATGCGGAGCCTCGTAGCCGATATCCTCGTGGAAAACCTGAAACAGCTCAAACTTCAGTACCCCATCGTACGGCCCGAGAACCTGGCGGTTTTCAAGAAGATCGCCGCCATGCTGGAAGAAGAAGAAACATGAAGCAGGGTCGGCGGGAGGTTTCTACAGGGCAGCAAGAGTCGGGGCAGCAGGACTGAAAGAGCGCAAGTTCCGATCAAGTCAACCGAAGAGAATCAACAGCCAGATTGCGCCGGCGTTGATGAGGGAGAGAAAGACCGCCGCCGACCCCAGGTCCTTTGCCCGACCCGACAGGGGATGGCGTTCTTCGCCAATCCGGTCGATGGCGGCTTCAACGGCGCTGTTGAGCAACTCGACGAACAATACGGTCACAAGGCTGCCGACGAGAAGGGCGCGCTCCGTGCCGCTATCCCCCAGCCAGAGACCGAGAGGAATCATAAACCCGCAGGCAACAAGCTCCTGGCGGAAGGCCTCTTCGTGACGGAAGGCCGCGCCGAGACCGAGAAAAGACCAGCGCAGCGCTTGAAACAGATGGGTCACCCCGCTTCCCCTTGGCTTTAGCATCTTGCACCCCTCTTTCAAACGGCGTCAATGGTCGGCCTGCCCGGCCTACATCCGCCAGCCGCCTCTCTTTTCTTCTGTGAGGATAACATAAGCCATTCGAATAGGGGGAACAAGCCCAATTTTTCTTTCCACACAAGCCCGGATATTGCATGAGTGATCGTCATGAGGGGCCGTAGAAGATTTACTCATGCAATATCCGGGCTAGACCAACAGGAAATCCACAGGATGTCCACAGGGTCAGACCGATGGGTCGGAACCCACGACATTCCCGTGAACCAGGCCTGTTTGCAACCGTGGATCACTCGTGCTAGATTACGGGAATACAATGGGCTCAGGCCCGGGCCTTGCATATAGATGGGCACGACATCGACAACAAGGGAGGACACAATGCACCGTCAAATCGGGATTCTCACCAGCGGGGGCGACTGCCCCGGTTTAAACGCCGCCATTCGAGGCGTCGGAAAAGCTGGGAAAGGGTGCTTTGACATGCGGCTGGTCGGTTTCCATGACGGTTTCCGGGGGATGGTTCAGGACCGGTCCATCGAGGTCAACACCAGTCTGCTCTCGGGCATTCTCACCGACGGCGGGACGATCCTCGGCACCAGCCGGGACAAGCCGCACCGGATGCCCATCGGGGGTAAAGTGCGCAATATGATGGACGCCGTGGTCGAAACATATGAGCGTCATCACCTGGATGCCCTGGTCTGCATCGGCGGCGGGGGCACCCAGAAAAATGCCCTCCGCCTCAAGGAAGCGGGATTGCATGTCATCACCCTCCCCAAGACCATCGACAACGACGTCGCCGGCACCGACATCTCCTTCGGGTTCGATACGGCCCTGGGGATCGCCACCGACGCCATTGATCGTCTCCACTCCACCGCCATGAGTCACAGCCGGATCATCGTGGTAGAACTCATGGGCCATCGGGCGGGCTGGATCGCCCTGGGCGCCGGGCTGGCCGGTGGTGCCGACGTAATCCTGCTCCCCGAGATCCCCTACCAGATGGAACAGGTCGCCGACGCCGTTCTCTCCCGGGCCCGGGCCGGGAAGAACTTCAGTATCGTGGCAGTGGCCGAAGGGGCTATTTCCGTGGAACAGGCCAAGGCCATCGAGACTCTGCTGGCAGAAAAGCAGTCAGCGGAAACCAAAGAAGGGCGAAAGGCGGCGTCAGCCAAACTCCAGGATTTTCATGGAACCCACGGCAACCATACCCTCGAGTTGACCCGGGAGCTGGAGAAGATCACCGGATTGGAATCCCGCCTCACCATTCTCGGCCACCTGCAGCGGGGCGGCACGCCCTCCGCGGCGGACCGCATTCTGGCGACCCGTCTCGGCACCCGGTGCGCGGAACTCCTGCACCAGGGGGTCCACGGCGTCATGGTGGCTGCCAAGGGGAGTGCCGCCGAAGCGGTCCCCCTGGAGGAGGTTGCGGGAAAGAAAAACCTTGTCCCTTCCGATCACCCCTGGGTCGTCTCTGCCC
>CAYUBU010000032.1:0-6845 GCA_964443105.1 uncultured Nitrospirota bacterium | reverse complement strand
CAGTCTAACGGAACTTATGTCGGTGAAGTCTCCCGTAAAGAGGTATCCCGCTTCGTCAAGTCAACCCGCCAGGCTAAGGGAAACGCCAAGACCCATTACTTGCTGGCTTCCTTCTATGTGGAGAGGAGTCGATTCGGCGAGGCGATTGAGGAATTCAAGAAGGCGATCCTCATCGACCGCACCCATGTAAAGGCCTATAACGGCCTCGGCGTCTGCTATGATCGCCTCGGGTTTCATAAAGATGCCCAACAGTACTATCGGGCAGCGCTGCAAGTGAACCCGAAACTCGACTATCTTCACAACAATCTCGGCTATTCCTATATTATGGAAGGCGCTTACGAGGATGCCATCGACGTATTGGAGCGGGCTATCGCCCATGGTTTTTCTAACCCGGCCATCTACAATAATCTCGGACTCGCCTATGCCCGAACTGACCGGTATGAGCTGGCCCTGGAAGCGTTTCTGAGTGTGGGTGATAAAGCCGCCGCCCACCAGAATATGGCCGTCGAATATGAAGAAGCCGGGCTGAATGAGAAGGCCCGGGAACATTATGAAATTGCCAAAGCAATTGAATCGGGAAGAGAGGTTATCGAAGAGCCGAAGGGCACGGACGCTGCAGTAGCTGCAGACGCCGGAATCACTGCCCCTGTCGAGGTTTTAGCGCAGCCCGTCATGGACAAGAATTCTGAAATGCCGACAATTGTCGAGACCGACCTGGCAAAACCTGAATCCCCTGAATCCCCTGAATCGATAGAAGAGAATGAGCAACCGCGCCAGGTGGATGCAGTCGCCTCTCCGAACATCGTCATTTATCCTGGCGACGCTGCGGAGTCGTTTCCCGAACCAACAGAAGTCCCAACGGTCACTAAGAGAGACGTTGGTGAAGTAGCAGCCCAGGAGAAGCCGCTGTCCGACCTGGGCGGTAATGACAATGAAGCTGTTGCCCTGATCGTACCTGTGGCGAGCCTGCAGGCAGAGCCGGCCGACCAAGAGGCACTGCCTTCAAACATCATCAAAGCGGATGTGATTCAATCCGGCGACAACAAACCGGTGCCCATAGAACCTGCTCCCCCTGTCGTGCTGGAAGTAGCAGTGCCGCAGGATCAGCAGGTACAGTCTGACGCCGAGGAAAAACCTGCTGCCGTCACTGCCGAGACGGTTGAGGCGATTGCCTCAGGCCATAAGGTTGAGGAAACTTTGGTTATGATCAATGATCATCCGCTCATAACCAACAAGGCGGTTATTGCAACAGAGACCGTCGCGCCAGCCAAGATATCTCTGGTGGCATCACTAGAAGCTATCGTGCCGATGGGGGAGCAACTGACCGGGCCTGCGGTATCCGGTGCGGTCCAGGACAATCTGGAAGGAACGGTATCCATTCAGGTATCCAACGGTTGCGGGGTGCGCAATATCGCTCACACGGTACAGGACTACCTCCGTGATCGCGGATTTCATGTGGTCATCGCCGATGATGCCGACCATCATGACTATTCAAAGACCATGGTCTATTATATCGACCCCCATCTGCACAATGCCTTCGATGTGGCGCAACAGATCCCCCTGTGGCAGGATATGGATGAAGTTGCGGCACTGCGGAAGAAAGATGTGGCCATTCGGATTCTGCTCGGTAAAGACATGGGCAGGTTTATGCAGCATTTTAAGGAAGGAGTGTCACAATGATGAGATCTTCCTTTGTATCCCTGCTGGCTCTTTTGTGGGCGCTGCCCGCCGTGGTTAGCGGCCCCGGTTGCGCCGCAAGTAAAGGTTTGGGGCTGACTCCAGCCCGTCAGGTGCAGGCTGATTACTCGAAGCTGATGGAGGCCCAGCGCCGCAAAGCCGACTTCGAAGCCACGGAATCATCAAAGGTGCAGCTCCCCGATATGACCGGCTCTGAATTCGAAGAACGGGGTGATACCTATTTGAAACGGGGCAATATCGATGGTGCCTTTCTCAGTTACGACAAGGCTTCCCGTCTCGACCCGAGTAATCCCCGGCTCCATTACAAGAAAGGGAGACTCTTCCTGAAGAAAGAGATGACGGAGGGGGCGAAAAGGGAATTCGAAATCATGCTCAGTCAGGACCGGGACAATACTCTGGGCCACGAAGGCCTGGGGCGAGTTTTCTTTAAGGAGAAAAATTTTTCGGAGGCGGAAGCACATTTAAAGAAGGCTGTGGAAGGAAGATCCGATCTCTGGGAAGCCCACAACTTTCTCGGCCTCATCTGCGATTCCCGGCAAGATCATGAAGAAGCCATTGGCCACTACCGCGCGGCACTGCTGGCGAAACCCGGTGAAGCTCTGACCCTGAACAATCTCGGGCTTTCCTATTTCCTCAAAGGGCAACTGGAGGAGGCGTCCCGCACTTTCGAACAGGCGGTTGACCAGGGTGCGTCCAATGAAAGAACGCTGAACAACTACGCTCTCGTTTTGGGTGCCGCAGGCCGATATAGTAAGGCTCTTGAAGTGTTGCAAAAAGGGGGAGAGGATGGAAGGCCCTACAATAACCTCGGCTTGATACTCATGAAGAGGGGCGACTACCTGCATGCTAAGGAGGCTTTTGAGAAAGCTATCGAACTGAGCCCCGGCTATTTTGCCAAGGCCCACGAGAATCTCCGGAAGGTAAACGAATCGATTTCAGATGGTTCGCTAACTGCTGCTAAAAAGAGTCGTGCTTCTGCAAACTCCGGTAGACCCATTGCCTTGACCGCAGCCAAAGGCACGGCGAAGAATTTGAACGAGGCCATGAACGTACGAAAAATCAGCGGCTCAGTCTATAAGCCAGTAACTCAGACAGCGATGCACCGGCCTGCGGGGAGTTTGCTTCCCGCGGCCGGGGCGTCCAAGGAACTCATTATCGCCGGGGCAAGTCTCTCCATTGCCAAGGCACCGCAATACGACACCTCTTACGTCAAGATTGATTATCCCGGCGGAGACCCGGGTTGGGAACGGGGGGCAAATACAGATCTCATTATCAGAGCGTTTCGCCATGCTGGGATCGATCTGCAGGAATACGTGCACGTCGATATCAAAGCTGATCGCAGTGCCTATGGCATCGAGAGGCTAAATACCAGCTTTGACCATCGGCGGGTTAAGACCCTGGCGCAGTTCCTTGCCCTTCGGACCCAAACCCTGGGGACAGGCAAGAGCGCGGATTGGCGCCCTGGCGACATCGTGGTCTGGGATATAGAGGGTGGCGATACTCCGAATCATGTCGGAATTCTGTCTGACAAATTGGGTCCCGACGGGCATCCCTTGGTGATTCATCATCGTCGGCAGGTCGGTCCCTTTACCGGTCATCCCAGCGAAGACAGCGTGCTATTCGAGTGGGCTGTGGTCGGTCACTACCGCTGGCCCCAGTCTGAAATGATGGCACAGCCCGGGTTGTCGTCTCCGCGCTCGAACTGAAACATTAACCCGGACCTAAGGGTGTTAAGCAGGCCTGCCTGGCACCCGCTGCTCCCTGGAATAGAGGAGAATGGAACGGCGCGCCTCAAAGGAATAGGTCGGTTAACGCGTCTCTTTCCACAAAGGGAGCCCAGTTTGCGGCTCCCGCTCCCTTTCAAATAGGGTCCCCTGGAACACCTGGATCGTGACTTCACAGGCAAAGATTATGGTTCCCGGGGCAAGGTGACCGCCGAAGGCGTTTCCCTCCTTGTCTGCCAGAACGATGTGGCCGTGGACCATTGGCTTGTTGTCTTTCAGCGAGACATTCCCCATGAGGGCGACGATTTCCAGGTGCCGGTCGAACTTCAGCGTTTCATATTCCTGCTTATCCTGATTGTAGTACATGAGTGCGGCCTTCTGAACAGCTCCGATGGCTTCGATTCTGCCGAGAGTAATCTCTTTTTCTATACATACCTGATTTAGCGCTGCAAGGAGATCGGCGCCGTACGGCAGGCGCCCCATAAAGACTGCGGCTGGCTGAACATGTCTTAGCATATGCGCTCCTCTCATGAAAGAATGATCTTCTCTACTTCTCCATTTCCAATCTGCTCTGAAGTTCCGGCGGCTGGCCCGAATATCCCGTGAGTGATCGTCCTGAGCCCAGGGCCTACTTTCAGGATTATGGTTATCTCACCGTCAATCGAATCTCAATCCAGTCTAAGGCTGCGGGATCCATCTTTCCGCTTGCCTCCTGACTCGTCGCTGAATCCCCCTGCACTTGATCACCAAATTCACCCAGGGACCCGAGAGATTCTCGGAACCTGCCGTACCGGTTTCCGGGCAGTGAGATCCGCAGGGTGTTTGATGCGAGGCCCTCCTCGGCTGAATAAGTGGTCGCCTGGGGAGCCTCGGGGTAGACCTGGCCGCCCAGCCGTTGGACGATGGATCGAATCTTCTTCTCGATGACACCGGCCCCGGTGTTGGAATTAAAGGGGGTCAAACTCAGATGGAACTGGGCTCTCAGCGGGGGCTCAACAGTACGCTGTAGTAAACCGGTTTCTTCCTCCATGGCGTCACCGGCAGCACGATCCGCCAGAGGAGAGCGCTGCAGGGCGCTGGTCGCATCGCTGGTCTCCCGCCCGGTTGGGGGGGGCGGGAGTTGGAGAATCTTCTCTTGTCTCATCTGCTGCTCTGCCGGTTCCATTGCCTTTCGGGCCGGCAGAGAGGCCTCGGGCAGAGGGGCTCTTTCTATGGCGCGAGAGTTTTTCAAGGAAGGTTGGCGGCTCCCCTCTGTCTCCCGCGACGGAGCAGGTTTCTTCACCGGTGCCGCCGGCTTCCTGCCCGCGGGCAGCGAAGGCGGCGACGGCGCAAAATCGGGCCCGTCTGTGGATTCAGGCTGTTGTTTCGGTGCTGCAGTCAATCCCTTCTCATCGTCGCGGTTCGCCGCGGCACCCAGAGGCTGCCCGTCTGTGGGGACCGGCGGCGAGGAATCGATCTCCTGCAGAATATCGACCTGGGACCGTTCTGTATTTAAATAGAGGTAAACGGCCACACTGCTTACCAGAAGAACGGCAAGCGCCTGGACAGGGATCTTCAGTTCCCAGGGTGAGAAGAGCCGTTGCCAAAGGGATGGTTTTTGCTGTTCCCCACGAATCCGGTCCATCACAGTTCTGGAAAAATCCCTCGGCGGTTTCATCTCTTTCAGTCCGCCCACGGCCCGTACCGTCTGGTTCAGGGCGGCCAGCTCCCCGCGGCAACGGAGGCATGAGGCCAGGTGGGACTCGACCTCGGTGCATTCCGCATCGTCAAGGGCATGATCGAGATATTCGGAAAGTGTCTGTTGAATCTCTTCACAGGTCATTTTTTTACCTCAGGGGAAACAAAATAGGGCGCCAGCTTTTCCTTGAGTGCCTGGCGGGCCCGATGCAATCGCGACTTCACCGTACCCCGGGGGACATGGAGAACCTGGGCCATCTCATCGTAGGACATTCCCTGAAAGTCCTTCATGAGAATCACCAACGCTTCATCTGCGTCCAGGCTGTTGAGGGCCTGCTGGACCCATCTTTCCCGCTCCCGCTGTTCGAGCGCCTGGGCCGGATTTGGATCGGGGGCGGCCAGAGTCGCCGCGGGGCCGGGATTCTCTCCATGAGAGTCGGTCGTTTCCAAAGGGACGGTGCGCTGCTGCGTCGCCGCCATCTGTTTCCTACGGTTCTTTGCGTGGTTCGCGGCAATGCGGTAAAGCCAGGTTCCAAAAGCTGCCTCACCACGAAAACTGCCGATTCCCCGGAAGGCGGCTAAAAAGACATCCTGTGCCGCGTCGGCGGCATCGTCGTAATCGCCCAGCCAGCGATAAAGGAGGCTGAAGATCCTGTTCTGGTGGCGCGTGACCAGCACTTCAAAAGCCTCCGTCTGACCCGACTGCACCCGTTTAACCCACTCGCCATCGCTCTTGTCGTCATCTATCATTTAGACAGCCGATCTTCGGAAAGGTTCCTTGCTCGATCCCTGGGCAAACTATATTGGTGGGAAACCGATCGGTCAAGAGGAAGGGCGGAAGTCTCCCTCGTGCGGGTGTTTTGAGGCTCATATCTGGGACAGATAGGGAGAACAATATTGGTCAAACACCTATAAATAAATAGTTCGAAAGGAATAAATAGAAGCCAAATATATTCAATTACAATAATATAGCGACAATTAGTTGATAAAAGTCGCTCATTGCCGCCTGAAACTTGACAGATCTGAAAATTTGTGGCTATTTTGAAGTCAATTAGGTACCAGGGAGGAAATATACTGTAGAGTATGCTTCCGTCTGTACCCGATTCCCAGAGGAGCGTTGGTGAGATGAGGAGGCAGGAGCAGACAGGCACACATGCGATATTCTTGAGGCTCCTTCTTGCCGACGAGGAATACTTCCACCACATTTACGACACCTATTTTCAAAAAATATACAACTACATCTATACCCGTGTCTGGGATCATGCCGCCACGGAGAGACTTGTTGAGAAAACCTTTCGGAAGGCCATGAAGGGTACGGATATCTCGATTGGCGATTTCACCCTAGAGTGCTGGATCTACCGCATTATCAAGCACGTTCTGGAAGAAGAGGGGGTTGAAAGTTAAGGAGATCTGAACAGTCGGTCAGAGGGGCTGCTGCGATCTCAAAGGTGGGTCAACAACCATTTTTTCTCCGTCATATCTCTTCCCCACATAGTTCCGGTTTTACTGTCCAAATCATCAATTCAAGAAAGAGGCGACACGTGCCGGACCGGCTTTTGCAGGAACAAAGAAAGAATGTAGTATTATTGTCTAGTGTGCAACATCGTTGCGTCAGGTGTTACTAATACCCTAATGTAGGGGCACTTATTGCCCACAGGGCGGCTTAGGTGGATATGTCTGCCTTGGAAAGGTATTGCGTATAGGCAGGTCGCGGCAAGAAGCCAGCGCCAAGTTAGAACTGGTTTT
>CAYUBU010000031.1:0-7722 GCA_964443105.1 uncultured Nitrospirota bacterium | reverse complement strand
GCTGTCCAGGCAGCTTGAATATGGACAGAGAAGTCCGGTCAACCTCCCGCAGGCGAGCCACAATCTGTTCAGCCAGTGCATCGGCAGAACGATAGCCCAGGGTGTTGATAATCTCTTTGGCATTTCCCACATCCGAAATGGCCACCAGAACGGTCGTGTCTTGTCCATTCCCGGTGGTTAGCGCCTCTTCCAATGTTTCCCTCAGGCACACCAGATTGGGCAGGCCTGTTCGGCCGTCCGTAATTGACTGCCGTTTCACCCTGTCGAGTTGGTCGTTCAACCACTTGAAGAGCAGACCACTCAATGCCGCAATCAGCGTGAAGAAACCCAATCGAAAGATCCAGTTGGCAGTACTCTGAGACGTGCCTGTGACTGTATCCAGGGGCATAAAGGGGCCGAGGACAATGCCTGCCGCCAAGGCGGCAGCGATGCCGCCGGTCACCCGGAACGCGGCGGCAGAGAGGATAATCGGGACGTACATGAGATGGGACCAGACCAGGGTCGTTCCGCCCGTCCAATAGACCACAACGCCGATGACGATGATTAGACCGAGGATCACAGCGGCACAAATACCCGCCCTGTAACCTCGGGGACGTCGCCACCTTTCGATGATTGCAGCCAGTCTTTCCTTATCGACCCACACCATGCTGCTTATGCCCCCTGTTAGCGGATCCTAGTCACATCCACGCCCAAAGGACGTGGCTTTCCTGCCCCCAAGAAGGAAAATTTCTTTTTGCCCCTATTTCAGATTCCCCCTTTAGAAAAGGAGGACATAGGGGGATTTGATTGAATTTCTTGAAATCCCCCCAGCCCCTTTTTGCCAAATGAGACTGTCTCGCAATTGTCATTCCGGCTCCCTGTATTCACAGGGATAAACTCCATGCCGGAATCCCGGCATTTCGCAAGTACATGAAACAACGAGATTCCGGGACGAGCCCGGAATGACAGAATGTGCGGTCTTCATCATTGCGACACAGCTCCAATGGGGGAGAGACCCACTATTTACTTTTCGCCACCAGCGATTGTGAGATATAGACCCCAACGAGCATGGCAATCAAGACGGTGAGATAGATCTGACCGATGAGCGCTTCCAACACGCACAGAGAGCTTGCCTGCGCGGTGAGCGGTGTCACATCGCCGTAACCGAGCGTCGTCAGGGTTACGAAACTGTGATAGTAGAACAGATAACGCGGTTCAGTCAGATGCGCTTCCGGGATGCGGAAAGAGCCCGGTTGGAGCACCTCGAGAAGCAGAAAAGCAAGGGCCCACATGACGCCGATAAGCAGGTAACCGACGATACCGGCGTATATGGTATCCGGGGTGATCTCCTTTTGCCTGACGATGAAGGAGATAATGATGACCAGGGTGTAGCCGATGAAAAGGATCCCGAAGGCGTTGCCCAGGATCACCAGGCCCGGAAGCTTGCCAAAAAATTCCGCCCAGATGGAGACGACCATCGGGGCGGCGAGGAGCGATGCCACCAGCCCCTGGCGTTTTGTTTCACCCACCGTATAAATGGCCGCAATGAAGACGGCCGTGACAAAGATTTTCATGAGCATTTTCAGAGCAATAAAGTCACCTAAGAGGGGAGCCACGGCAATGGTAAGGATAAGCGCTACGAGGAGGAACAGGAATCTGCCTTCCTCAAGAAAGCCAAACACTTTGGTCACGAGCACACCTCCCTGCTTGGTTACACGCACATGGATTGCCGCTTGTCCCCCAGATTATCCCAGTCGGTCCGTTATTTTAGGGGGTCAATAACCCCAAATAGATCATACGCTTACGAAATTGGCAAGCGGAAAGCGTCACCCATTCCGGTTGTATGGTCGTCAATGGTTCCATCGGGCTAATCGCTCAAAGCATTTTTTGATAGAAGGTCAGAAACTTGATCAATGTTCCTGAATTCATTTGACAAGTGGCCCGTAATTTGTTTGATTAAGCAAGACGGTGGATTCTAGTTGGTGCCCATCGGAAAATCGAGACGGGCACGAACTCGTTTCCAATTTGGAAATGCGCAGTTTTTTCGATGAGCAAGGCCGCACAAGGGTTTACGACGAGGCGTACTCATTGTACGTGGAGGAAGTAAGCCCGCGGAGAACGCAGCTCATTGGAAAAAGGGCCGTTTCCCGATGGAAACCAGTTCAAATTGCACATGCATTGCGATGCAGACCCATCGCCATACCTTCTCTCAGAAATCGGGGACAAGAAAAACGATTCGGGTATTTAATTTTTAATCTCATAAATCGGGTGGGCTATGAAACAGATCATTAGCGTTCTTGGACTGTTATTTCTCGTCCCTCTTTTCCTGGCCGGTTGCGCCAAGGAAGAGAAAATTGTCGAGGAAATCCGATCCATCAAGACCGTCACCGCCACAGTTCAGGGTACCGGACGGGTCCTCAAATTCTCCGGCATTGTTCAGGCTGTCGAGTCATCGGACCTGAGCTTTGAAGTCGGAGGACAAGTCGAGAAGGTCAATGTCGACATCGGCGACCGGGTAGAGAAGGAGCAGGTCCTTGCCGAACTCGACCAGGAACCGTACCAGCTGCAGCTGAAATCGGCCCAGGCGGAGTTGGGGAGAGCAAGGGCCAATCTCACCAACAAGAAGGCGGATTTCGAGCGTGAAGAGGCCATTTTCAAGGAAGGCGCCGGCAGCAAGAAACGGCTCGACCAGGCCAGATTCGGCTATGAGGAGGCCAGGGCGGGGGTCCAATACGCGATTTCCAAACTCAACCTGGCCAAACGGGACCTGCGCAAAACGGTTCTTTATGCCCCTTACAACGGCAATATCGGAAAACGGGAGGTTGACCCCCATGTTGAGGTGAGAGCCGGGCAGAAGCTCTTCGAAATCGATGCCAAAGGGGCCAAGGAGGTCCAGGTCGATATCCCGGAAACCCGCATCTCTCTCCTGGCAGTCGGTACTCGGACCACCGTTACTTTGACCACGCTGCCGGACGAAACGATCGCCGGACGCATCAGCTATGTCGGCACAGTTGCAGGTACGGCAAACGCCTTCCCGGTCAAAGTTGCGCTGGACACCGTGCCCCCCCAGATTCAAACGGGAATGACGGCGGAAGTCACCTTTTTCCCGGAGGGTGAAAGCGACGAGAGCGGCTTTCTCATCCCCCTGCAAGCCTTTGTTCCGAGCCAGGAACCGAATCGGGGACACTTCTTCATTTTTGATGCCACCAACTCCGTTGTGAAAAAGGCCCCGGTGAAGGTTTCCGGTGTGAAGGACAACATGGTCATCGTTTCCGAAGGGCTGAGTTCCGGGGATACTGTCGCTGTGGCAGGGGTGGGCTTTTTAAGTGACGGTCAGAAGGTCAAGCTGATGCAGCAGGCAGAGGCAACCACGGGCGACACGCTTCAATTCAAGTGAGACGATCATTATGAACATTACGGAATTTGCGCTGAACAACTCCCGGACCGTCATCTTTTCCGTATTTCTGATGGTCCTTGCGGGGCTCCTTCTCTCGACCCGCCAGCCGCGCCTGGAAGACCCCTCCATCATCATCCGCGAGGCGCTTATTTCCGCCAGCTTTCCGGGCATGTCCCCGGAGCGGGTCGAGCGCCTGATCACCCGGCCGATTGAGGAACAGGCCCGCACCATGGGCGAGCTGGACGATATCTGGTCCACCTCCAAACGAGGGCAGTCCATCATCCATGTGACAGTCAGGGATGAGGTGCCGGCTGCAGACCTGCCGCAAACCTGGAAACTGCTGCGCAACAAGATCCATGATGTCGCTGCCAGCCTCCCCGAGGGGACCATCGGTCCTGCGGTCAACGATGAGTTCGGCGATACCGCCGTCGCTACGGTGGCACTCTGGAGTGACGGTTTTTCCATGGCCGAGATGCGTGAGGTGGCCCGCAGTACCCGAGAGCGCATCGGCACCATGGCGGGGATCAAGAAAATCGACCTCTACGGCATCCAGGATGAGCGGATCTACCTCGATATCGTCAATGCCAAACTGGCCCAGTTCGACGTCGGCACCCAAATCATCGCCAACACCCTCAAGGCCCAGAATATCATCCTTCCGGGCGGCCGGCTCGATATCCAGGGGACCGAACTCATTATTCAACCGACGGGCAACTTCAACCAGGTATCGGAAATCGAATCGCTGCTGATCCCGATTCCGGGAACCGAGCAGACCGTCCCCCTGGGCGATCTGGCGACCATCCGCAGGGGATACGTGGACCCACCGGAGAAACCGGCCTATTTCAACGGGAAGCAGTCAATCATTCTCAGCGTGGTGCTGCTCCCCGGCGTCAATGCCGTGGAATTCGGCGACCGCCTGACGGCCAAACTCAAAGAGATCGAACAGAGTCTGCCGATCGGTTATGTTTTCGATTACGCCACCTTCCAGCCTGATCTCATCAAAAAAGCCGTTAACGGCGCGGTCATCAACGTCGTCGAAACTCTGGTCATCGTGCTGGTGGTGGTCATGCTCTTTCTCGGGGTGCGCACCGGTCTTATCGTCGGCTCCTTCGTCCCTCTGGTGATGCTGCTCGGCCTTGTGGTTATGGGGGCCATGGGGATCGAACTGCAGCGCATGTCCATCGCCTCCATGATCATCGCCCTCGGCATGCTGGTGGACAACGGAATCGTCGTGGCCGAGAACATCCGCACCCGCATCGAGATGGGGACTGCGCCCAGGGAGGCGGCCCTGCTGGCCGGAAAAACCCTTTCCCTCCCCCTGCTGACCAGCACCCTGACCACTGTTCTGGCTTTCACCCCCATGCTGCTGATGATCGGCTCATCAGGCGATTACATCCTCTCTCTGGGACAGGTGGTCACCATCCTGCTGTTGGGGTCTTGGTTTCTGTCCATGTACCTCACCCCCACTTCCTGCACCTGGTTCCTGAAGCCCTCCCCGACCGACAACAAGGGGGGGACAGAAGCCGTGGATCCCTATGGGGGGAAATTCTACCGCATCTACCGCGACCTTCTGGAAACGGCCCTGAGCAAACGTACGCTGGTCATCGGCGTCGTCCTGGGTACCCTGGCTCTGAGCCTTTATGGATTCACCCTGATTCCCAAGGTGTTTTTTCCACCCGGCGACCGCAATCAGTACCTGGCCTACCTTGACTTTCCGGCCGGCACCCGCATCGACCAGACCGAAGCCACGGTCAAGGAGATCAGCAACTGGCTGCAGGATAAGTCGGTTAATCCGGAAATCACCGGCACCGTGGCCTATGTCGGCAGCGGCGGCCCCCGTTTCTTCCTCTCCCTTTCGCCGGACGACCCCGATCCTCACACGGCCTTCATCATCATCAATACCGAAAGCGACGACCAGGTTCCGACCCTTGTCAGGCGGACCCGGGATTACCTGCTGGCCAACCAGCCGAACGTGCGGGGCCGGGTCAAGGGGATGTGGCTCGGCGCGAGCGAGGTGGGAAGCTTCGAACTCCGACTGAGCGGCCCCGATGCTGAAACCCTGATGACCCGGGCCCAAAAGATCATAGACGGCATGCGGGCCATACCGGGCACCATCGATATCCGGCAGGACTGGAATAACCCGGTGGTCAAGCTTGTTGTCGATGTCGACCAAGCCCGGGCCCGCCGGGCCGGCCTGACCTCGCTGGAGGTCGCCGACTCCCTCGATACCTTCATTGACGGCAGTACTGTCACCGATTTCCGGGCCGGGGACACTGTGGTTCCGGTGGTTGTCCGCGGTGTTGAGAAGGAAAGAGAGGATCTCGCCTACATTCCCGGCCTGGGGGTCTATTCGGATACCAATCGGAACAACGTCCCCCTCTCCCAGATTACCAGCATCTACGGGGTGGGCGAGTTTAACCAGATCCATCGATACAACCAGGAACGAACGATCACCGTCAGCGCCAAGCACCAGATCATGCCTGCCAGCGAACTGTTCCAGGCTCTCATGCCCACCCTGGATGGCCTGAATCTGCCCCCCGGCTACGGGTGGGAGATCGGCGCCGAACTGGAAGATTCGGCTGAAGCCCAACAGAAACTGTTGATCTGGTTTCCGCCCTGTTTTCTGCTGATTGTCGCGCTGCTGATCTGGCAGTTCAATTCCTTCCGCCGGGCCGGAATCATCATGATCACCATCCCGCTGATTCTCATCGGGGCGGTGCTCGGCATGATGGTCATGCGGGCCGATTTCGGTTTTATGGTCATTCTCGGCCTGCTTAGTTTGATGGGCACCATCATCAATAACGGCATCATCCTCATCGACAAAATCGAGTCGAATCGCCAGGAAGGGATGGCCGATTACGAGGCCATGGTCGGAGCGGCCATTTCCCGTTTCAGGCCGATCCTCATGTCGGTGACCACCACGGTTCTGGGCCTATTGCCGCTCATCATTTCCCGCGACCCCCTCTTTTACGGCCTGGCCTGCGTCATGGCCTGGGGTCTGGCCATCGGCACCGTCTTCACCCTCGGTGTGGTCCCGGTACTCTACTCCCTGTTCTTCAAGGTTACGGTGCCGGCCCGGGTTCAAACTGCAGGGAGCTGATTTCTATAATGGGTTATCAACAGGATCGTATGGGTAATAAGACGCAAGGAAACGACAGGAACACCCTCGTAGTTTATTGCTTGGGTCCCAAAGGTTCACCACTCTTCCCCGTTAGAAGTTTTCCACGACGGGGCTGACATGTAATGGAGCAGCACTTCTAACGGGGTCTTCCCTCTCCCCCAAAGAGACTGTGTCGCAATGATGAAGAACGCACATTCTGTCATTCCGGGCTCGTCCCGGAATCTCGTTGTTTCATGTACTTGCGAAATGCCGAGATTCCGGCACGGAGTTTATCTAGGTCCCTGCCTTCGCAGGGATAAATTCCTACAGGGAGCCGGAATGACAATTGCGACACAGTCCCAAAATGGGGGAGAGGACGTTTCTTGGAAAATCACAGTCTGATGACCCACACAGGAATGTCTAGAGCCCTATAATGAAAACAGAAATAGAGGGAATCATGGAAAGATGGCATTTGATCCGGACCCTGCTCCTGATAACAGCGGGTACACTGGTGACTGGCGGCTGCACCATGCTCGGCCCCGATTTCGTCCGACCCGATGCGCCCGTGGCCGAACATTGGATCGACCCGGAAAGTCCTGTGATCAAGCATGGTGATGAGGATTACAGTAACTGGTGGAAAGTGTTCAACGATCCGACGCTCGATGCTCTCATCCAGAGCGCCTATGACCAGAACCTGACGCTGCAAATCGCCGGTCTCCGGGTGTTGGAGGCGAGGGCCGTACTCGGCGTTGCCACCGGGAACCTCTATCCCCAAACCCAGCAGGCCTCGGCCGATTATGCCCAGATCGGGCTGAGCAAGAACAGTCCCAACCTCGCCCCGGGGTTCGACCGGTTTTTCGGTCAGGCTTCGATGGGATTCGATGCCGCCTGGGAACTCGATTTCTGGGGTCGTTTCCGCCGTGGTGTCGAAAGCGCCGACGCCAACTTCGTTGCCGGTATCGCCGGCTATGACGACGTCCTGGTCACCCTCACCGCCGAGGTAGCCAGAAGCTACATCCTGATTCGCACCCTGGAAGAACGGATTTTCCTGGCCCAGGCGAATGTCAAAATCCAACAGGAATCCCTCCGAATTGCAACGGTCCAATTCGATAACGGGGCCGTCACCGAACTCGATGTCCAGCAGGCCAAATCGCTGCTGCGCGGCACCCAGGCCCTCATTCCCCAGCTTCAGACCTCTCTGCGCCAGGCTCAGAATGCGCTGAGCGTCCTGCTCGGCATGCCGCACCAG
>CAYUBU010000030.1:0-14561 GCA_964443105.1 uncultured Nitrospirota bacterium | reverse complement strand
CAAAGGCAATGCCGACAGGATAGAGTGCAGGATTCTCGCCGAAGGCGCGAATAGCCCGACCACGGTTGAAGCAGACCGGATTCTGGACGGCAAGAATATTCTGGTTATTCCTGATGTTCTGGCTAACAGCGGTGGCGTGATCGTTTCATATTTTGAGTGGGTTCAAGGGCTGCAGAACTTTTTCTGGGAACTGGAGCAGGTTCTCACCCAGCTCAAGCGGATTATCAATCAAGCGTTTGACGGGGTTTACGAAACACAGGAGAAAGAGGCCGTCACCCTGCGTACCGCTGCGCTCATGAAGGGCGTCAGCAAGGTGTCTCAGGCCATGCTCGCTCGGGGACTCTATCCTTAGAGGTAGCCCTCTGCCGGCCTTCGGCACAGGGTCTGGAGGGGTGAATTGACGCATTAAACGGTTCTAAGTGTTGATTTCAATCGGAAAAACAGATCAAGTTTGACAAAACTTAAAATTACAACTATAATCCAAAAAATTCTATACTGATAGGCTTATTTCCACGATGATCAAGAGCATGACAGGTTTTGGCCGGGGTGAAGCTGGTGGATGGGTGACGGAAATCCGTTCCGTCAACCACCGTTTCGGCGACATTCACCTGCGGCTCCCTCGATCCCTGTCATCTCTGGAAGCCCGATTCAAGAAAGAGATTAAGAATTGGGTCAAGAGAGGCCGAGTTGAATGCCAATGCATGCCCGATGGGTCGAAGGGGGTCAATGCCGCCCGATTGACGCTGGATGAAGAGCGGGCCGATCAGATCCACACACTCCTAAGCCAGCTTACGGCACGGTTTGACCTGGATACGCAGATCGGCTTGGATCAGCTCGTCGCCTTTCCGGACATCTTCCGATCTGCCGAAGAGAGTCCCGACCTGGAAAAGCTATGGGACGAGATGAAGCTTTCCCTCACCGAAGCCCTCGAGTCTCATGATCGGCTCCGCACGAGCGAGGGGCAAAACCTGATGACGGGGGTGGAAGGATCGCTTTCCGAAATTGAAGGGTTACGGCGAAAGCTTGAGGAACGGGCACCCAGTGTTGTTGAGGCATACAGGGAGCGGCTGGCCAAGCGCATACAGGCCCTGCTGCCGGGAGAAGCCTTCGATGAAGGCCGCCTGATCCAGGAAGTCGCGCTCTTCGCGGACCGCAGTGATATCACCGAAGAGGTCGCGAGGCTGGTCAGCCACCTGGAGCACTTCCACGGCATGCTCGCAAAACCCGGACCCCACGGGAGGCAGATGGAGTTTCTGCTGCAGGAGATGAACCGTGAGATCAACACCATCGGGTCCAAGGCCAATGACACGGAGATGAGTCAATGGGTGGTGGTTTGTAAGAGCGAGGTGGAAAAAATCCGGGAACAAATCCTAAACCTCGAATAACGCTTGCATTTTTGTTTTTCTATAGCTATGATGTGGCCAGGATGAGTGGTGCATCGGGCAATCAGTGACTTACTCTTTAAGGAGGGGGAGTGCTATGACCAAAGATCTTATTAACATCGGATACGGGAACGTTGTCGTTGCAGATCGTATTGTGGCGGTGGTAACTCCCAGTTCTGCGCCCATGAAGCGTCTGAAAGAAGTAGCGAAGGGTTCCGGTAAACTTATCGATGCCACTCAGGGACGGAGGACCCGCGCCATCCTAGTGACCGACAGCGACCACATCATCCTTTCTGCGGTCCAGGCGGAGACAATCAGCCAGAGGTTCTTCACCAAGGCGGAAAAAGAGGCCTATGAGGGGAACAGCGGAAGCCAGAGATAATGACCCAAGCGCTTTGAGCGCCGAGCATCGGTGTGATTATTTCTCTTCTTCCCCTGCCCGGGGCTTTGACAAGAGACCTTTTGACTGAATCAGACAAAGACATGAAGAGTCGACCTTCCAGGGAGGGGCCGGGGAGGCTGATAATCCTCTCCGCGCCTTCTGGCGCAGGAAAAACTTCCTTGTGCAGGGCTGCGGTTCGTGAACATCCTAACCTGACACACTCAGTCTCCTACACCACCAGAAAACCCAGGCCAGGTGAGGAAGACGGGCGGGACTATTATTTTGTTGACCGTCCGGCTTTTGAAAAGATGGTGGCCGCCGGGGAATTCCTTGAGTGGGCTCTCGTCCACGGCAATCTCTACGGAACGTCCAAACGTGTGATTCGGGAAATACAGGAACGGGGTTCCGATGTGATCCTCGATGTGGATGCCGAGGGTGCCCAGAAGTTGATGGCACAAGAGGGGCTAAAGGCCGTCTTCATCTTTGTTACGACACCGACCTTCTCAGACCTGGAAAGAAGGCTGCGGGACAGGGCAACTGATCCGGAGACCGAGATTCAGCGGCGGCTGGAGAGGGCCCGTGAAGAGATTGCCCAGTATTCCAAGTATGATTATCTGCTCATCAACGATGATTTCAACGCGGCCCTGGAGGATCTCATCTGCATTCTGCGGTCATCCCGGTGCCGGGTCAATGAGGTAGACCCCAAATGGGTCGAGACTGCTCTGCTCACCGGTTGAGCGGCGTGTAACGTTTTGAAGCGGAAGCGCCATTCCTTCGAGGGGTGGGACGGTCTGTTCCGGCGGGAACCGTTTTTTTCTGTTATTTTTGGAGGCATATAGATGGCAATTTTAGGAGCACTCAAGATTCAAGAAATGGAACCGGGCTCAAGCCGATTCCGCTTGTCCCATATCGTTTCACAGCGGGCCAAGCTCCTCATGAAGGGGGCCAAACCGCTGGTGGACTCGGAGTACCAGAAGCCGATCACCATTGCCCTGGAGGAAGTGGCAGCGGGGCTGGTTGCTGCCTATGATCCCGAAGAGGCATCCGAGATTCGGCACGAGCTTGAGAAGCGGGAGCGAGACAGGGAAGCCAACGAGGCGAAGACCATTGCCGATAAAGAGAAAGAACGGGTAGCCGCAAAAGAAGCGAAAGCTGCAGAAGAGAGCGCATGAGTAATACGGCTGTGCTGGCCGGTGCCCGCATCCTGCTGGGCGTCACCGGCGGAATTGCTGCATATAAGGCCCCGCTTCTCGTACGCGGGTTGAGGAAAGAGGGGGCTGAAGTCCGGGTGGTTCTCACCCGCAGTGCCACGCAGTTTGTTACCCCCTTGACTCTGGAAGCCCTATGCGGTTCACCTCCCTTGTCCCATATGTTCGGTGACGGGCCTTGCATGGCCCATATCGATTGGCCCCGCGATGCCGACCTCATGGTCATTGCCCCGGCGACGGCAAACTGTATAGGCAAAATGGCCCACGGTATTGCCGATGATCTCCTGTCGACCATGGTTCTGGCAGCTGACTGTCCCTGCCTTATCGCGCCCGCCATGAACACCCGAATGCTCACCCATCCGGCGGTTGTCCAGAACCTCGGCGTACTCCGAGGACGGGATGTGCAGATCGTAGACCCGGGAACCGGAGATCTGGCCTGTGGTGACACAGGCGAGGGGCGCATGGCGGAAGTAGAAGAGATCGTGGCGGCGGTCACCGATCTGTGGGCGAACCGGGGCAAACTCGCGGGTAAAAGGGTTCTGGTTAGTGCGGGACCGACGGTAGAGCCTATCGATCCTTTCAGAATGATTACCAACCGGTCTTCCGGGAAGATGGGGTACGCTCTGGCGGAAGAAGCCGCGAAGATGGGGGCCTCGGTGACCTTGATCAGCGGCCCTACGGCGCTGACGCCGCCTGCCCGAGCGGCTTACGTGGAAGTAGAGACGGCGGCGGAGATGGCGGAGGCGGTGAATCGACTTTTTCCCGATTCCCATGTTCTGATCATGGCAGCGGCGGTCGGCGATTTTAGAGTGGCTGTTCCATCGCCCGTGAAGATAAAGAAAAGTTCCATTGCTCCGGTGCTGGAACTCATTGAGAATCCCGATATCCTCAAAGGACTGGGAGGCAGAAATGGCGGACAGGTGGTGGTCGGGTTTGCTGCGGAAACGGGGGACCTGCTGGAGGAGGGGCGGCGGAAACTGAAAGAAAAAGGGGTCGACCTGATTGTGGCCAACGACGTGGGGCGAAAAGGTTCGGGTTTCGGCTCCGACTTCAACCGGGTGCTGATGATCGACGGGGCAGGAGGCGTTGAGGATACGGGCCTTTTGCCAAAGAAAGAAATTGCCCGCCGCATACTTAAACGAGTTTCTCAGGACTTCCTCTGAACCCTCGGTAAATCTGAATACAAAACAACTACTTGGAAAGAAAACCTGAAGCTTATTATTGGTTTTTAGCCGGGCTTTTAGGGGTTATGAAATCTTTCTCTTCTTGAGCGTTTTGTGGAGTCGCCGGCGCTTCTTGAAACGTTCCGAGTTGATCTTTTCCCTCTTTATCTTCTCCACCAGCGTTGTCCTCTTGACGTGGAGGATTTCCGCGGCGTTGCTGATCGTCCCGTCGGCCTTGTCCAGCGCCTGCAGAATCAGATTCCGCTCAAATTTCTTTACCGCGTTCTTCAGATCGATTCCTTTCTGGGGGAAAAGGATCTCATTGGCGATGTCATAGCCCTTCGCCTCAAGGATATGTTCCGGAAGTTCTTTCCCGGTGATTTCCTTACCCTCGGTTACCATGTTCACGGCATATTCCATGGCATTGGCGAATTCCTGGATGTTGCCCAGCCACTCATAAGCCCGGAGTATGGGGAATATTTCGCTTGAGATGCCGGCCAGGACTTTATTGTGCTGTGCCGCAAACTTCTGTGAGAAAGAATCGGCCAGCAACGGGAAATCCTTGATCCTTTTTCTCAGCGGCGGAAGGTAGATGTGGATCACGTTCAGCTGGTAATAGAGGTCTTCCCGGAAAGCCTTCTTCCCGATGAGCCGTTCCAGTTCTTTCTCAGTTGACGTAATGATGCGGGCTTGCTGAACAAAATTTGCGGCCTGAGGGGTGTTGCGGAACTGGTCTTTCTTGATCCTGTTGAGAAGTTTAATCTGGATATTGAGCGGAAGCACATCAATCTCCTTAAGGAACAGTGTTCCGCCCTGGGCTCTCTGGAATACGTTCTGGAAACCCTCTTCTTCGTGAAAGAGTTCTCTATTCAGCGCTTCCGTTTCCAGATTAGCGCAGTTCAGTGTGACCAGCGTTTTCTTTGCACGGCTGCTGTTGCTGTGAATGATCTTGCAGATCAAGTCCTTTCCCGTCCCTGTTTCTCCCTGAAGGAGAACGGGGGTCTCGGTCTTGGAGGCCTGCGTAATCAGGCGTCTGGCAAGTTTGATGCCCCTTGTTTCACCGATGACATCGGATATGTCGTATTCTGGATTCATGATGGCTCCCGTTCTCTGTTTTGAAACCACCCCGTTTCCCGGGAAACGGGACTCAGATCCGTATGACGTCTTTGAGTCTCTTGGTTTTTTCCACCAGGGTTGTACGCTTCAGCTTGAGCATCTCGGCAGCCAGTGTGATAACGCCGCCGGTTCGTTTGAGTGCGTGGTTTATCAGTTTAGTCTCAAACTTTTCCACCTCTTCCTTCAAGTGGATTCCACCAGAGGGGATCTTGGGGATGGAAAGAATTTCTTCTTCACGGACTTCATTGAGGCGCACGGGAAAAACATCGACATTGATCTCATCACCCTCGGTGAGGATAACGGCCCGCTCAATGACGTTATAGAGTTCCGTTACATTACCCTGCCAGTTGTATTTCATCAGATAATCGAGGGCTTCCGATGCGAGAGATCGGATATGCTTGCCGTGTTCCTTGTTCAGGATTCTGAGGAAATGGTTGACAAGTAGGGGGACGTCTTCTCTTCGCTCCCGCAGTGCGGGGATGTTTATCGGGATGACGGAGAGTCTGTAGTAGAGATCTTCCCTGAAAGCGCCGACTTCCGTTTCCCTGCCCAGATCTTCCGTGGTCGCCGAGATGTATCGGACGTCGATCGCTATTTTCTGGTTTTTCCACGGCAGGTAGAGCTCCTTGTCTTTCAGGCACTCCAGAAGTCTTACCTGGGTGCTTAAGGGGATGTTTTCGATTTCGTCGAGAAACAGGCTTCCCCGGTTGGCCTGTTCAAGAAGCCCTTTGCGGGCCGGGCTTCCGAAAAGTTCTTCTTCAAGCTGGTGCGGCTCAAAGGCGCCGCAGTTGATCGTGCAGAAGGGGAGATCTTTTCTGGGACCGTTGTAATGGAGTGTTTTGGCGACCAGTTCTTTGCCTGTTCCCTCTTCCCCGGTGATCATCACGGGGCTGGTGCCGTTGACGATTTTTTTCAGAATCCTGATAACTTCCAGAATCTCATGACTGCTTCCAATGATATTCCGGAAGTGGTAGTTCTCTTTGAGCTGTTTGCGAAGCTGAACGTTCTCTTCCCGCAACCCTTTCTGGACCAGTGTTTTCTTGATAATTATTTTTACTTCTTCCACATTAAAGGGTTTTGAGATATAGTCTATAGCGCCGACTTTCATGGCGTTAATGGCCGACTCTACCGTGGCGTAACCGGTAATAATAATGACATCAATGTCGGGGTATTTCGATTTTATCTCTATTAAGAGCTCGAGGCCGTTCATGTACGGCATCTTAAGGTCTGTGAGCACCAGATCGGGTATTGATTCGCGGATTTTGTCCAGCGCCTCTCTGCCGTCGCCGGCTGTGATCGTTTCGTATCCTTCCCGCTGCAAAATGGTAGCCAGAGATTCTTTCTCGATATGGTCATCGTCGGCGACGAGAATTTTTCGTGATTCCATAAAGTCGGCTCCATCCCAGTTGATGACGGTGGATAAGTCTTGAACAATAATATGACAAATTAGCATTACTGGAATTGAAAATCAAGGAAAATTTTGGTCTTGACTTCTGCGTTTTTTTTGTTATTATTTAATTACTTAGAACGTCCGAAAAAATACAGGGTTTCAGTTTTTTTTCGGAAAAAAAAATAAAAAACGACAAAACGGGCATTTGGTTCGTCAAGGTTTTAAGGTTTGTATTATTTGACGCCCCCGGGATACGGCGCCTCCGCGCTGCTATGATCGCCCGGGAGTCGGGGTTGCTGGTGCACCCCTCGGCTCGAGAGCTGCCATGCCGGCAGTTGTGAGCCACGTACTTCAAAGAGACCGGTTGCATGATTGCCTGGCCGGTTGGGAGCCGTTAGCAATGGAAAATCCCCACCTGCAGGACGACGGAGATCTCTTCGAGGAGATCCAGACCCGTATTGAGGAACAAATGTTCCGGGGCGCCGGTGACCCGTCAGACGAGATCCCGTCTCCAAAGTCTGGTGGAAGACACCGGGACGCGCCTCCCACCATGGACGACTCCAAAGTCAAGATCGTTGTGGAGGTGGACGTGGTCGATTCAGAGACCAACGATCCAACTGTCGACGACTCTTTCCTGGAGGAGGTCGATTTTATCTCGCCCGCAGCTGCCGATGGGGTACCGGCGCAGGCGAGCTATGTTGCTGGTGGTGATGTTCCCGCCATGGATGAACTGAAGGCGCCGACCCCTTCGGTACGCGGCGAAGACATTTCGAGTGCCGCCGATGAGTTGGCCGACGTCCAGGAAGATGATCTGTTCCTGGGAGAACTGATCGACCGGGAGATGGTGGGGGCCATGGAGGCTCCCGTTGCCCCTGTGGAAAAGCCAGCCCTTGCGGGTGAAACCGGTACTCCCGATGCCCCTGAGCGGGCGGAGAAAGCGGACAGTCAAGAGGCGCTTCACACCCGGACTCTGGCCAAGCTTTATGCGGATCAGGGCATGTACCGGAAGGCCAAGGAAATTTACGAGGATCTCCTCAGGAATTCGCCTCTGGACGAAGAACTGCGTGACGGTTTGGAGGCAGTGAACAGGCAGCTCTCTAAGCCGGAGGCTGCGGTGCCGGCGGCTGCAGTCGGCGAGACTGTACAGGGAAACGGGGAGCAGAAGAAAAAACTCGTGATTCAGAGGCTTGAGACGTGGCTTGCTCAGGTTCAGGCGGAAGGGGAGAGGCGATGTTCAAGAAGTTCCTGAGAGAACTGGTAGAATCGGTGGATGGCGCCATAGGATCTGTCATCATGGGGATGGACGGCATATCGGTCGAAGAGTACTGTGAACGACCGGACGCTGACATCCAACTGATCGGGATCGAGTTATCTGCGGTGCTCAAGGAGATGAACCGTGCGTCCAGGGCCCTGGAGGATGAAAGCCTGGGTGAGGCCATGATGGTCACAGAGAAGCTGAAGGTTATCGTCCGGAAGATCAATGAAGAATATTTCTGGGTTCTCGCCCTGAACGGCAACGGCAATCTCGGTAAAGGACGCTTCAAACTGCGGATCCTCGTCCCCAAACTCGCCAATGAATTTGAGTAGCCCGAATTCCTGCCGGTGAGAATGGGGCCCGAGTGCAGCCCAGCGTCTGACCGGCCTTACGGGACGCGTCATTTCCCTGAAGGAATCGAAGAGGCGTCGGCCCAACAGCCGGGCCCCCCATCCAGTTGTTCACAAGACCGCGCGCGTAGAGAGACCACCGATGGGGGACGCGGTTTCCCATGGATAGGACAATGAAGATCTTAGTCATTCACGGCCCCAATCTCAACCTTTTGGGGAAGCGGGAACCCGAATTATACGGATCGACGACCCTGAATGAAATAGACCGGGAGCTTGAGGCCGCGGCGAAATCCCTGGGCGTCACAGTCAAAACGGGACAGAGCAACGAGGAAGGCACCATTATAGAATGGATTCAAAAGGCGCCGGCGGAATTCCAGGCCATTCTCATCAACCCGGCTGCTTTCACCCACACGAGTGTGGCCATTCGGGATGCCATCGCCGCAACCGGATTGCCCACCGTTGAAGTCCATCTGTCCAACATTTATGCCCGGGAATCCTTTCGTCATCATTCCTACATAGCCCCCGTTGCTTCGGGGCAGGTTTCCGGTTTCGGCAAGGAGAGTTATCTTTTGGGACTCAAAGCCGCAGTTGGCCTCGTTTCGTCGCTCCAGGACCCCCGTCGATGAAGAGCCGTGCCGTCGATCTGCCGGGACTCCTGGAGGAGAGCCGGGTCAATGCCTTTCTTGTCACCAAAATTCAAAATGTCCGTTACCTCTCCGGTTTTTCCGGTTCTACAGCGCTCCTTTTAATTACCGGATCATCCCGATACCTGGTCACAGACTCGCGCTATGCCACCCAGGCAGCCCGGGAAGTCAAAGGATTTCGCGTCCAGGTTCTCAAGCAGGGGGAACGGATCATGGATCCGGTGGAACGGCTGGTCAGAAAAGGGCGCATCAAGAAACTCGGGTTCGAGCCGGCTGATCTGAACGTTGCCAACTACCTGGATCTCAAGAAACGCCTATCACCCTGCCGCCTGGTCCCCATGAAAAAAGGGATTGAATTTTTCCGGATGGTCAAAACGTCCGACGAACTGGAGAAAATGACGCAAGCCGTGCGCCACGCTGAGAAGGCATTCCTCGCCGCGAAGAAGAGGATGGCAGTGGGCGTCTCAGAGCGGGATGTGGCACTGGGGATGGAGCATGGCATGCGAAAGAACGGTGCCTTACACATTGCTTTTGATACCATCGTCGGCTCCGGTGAACGGGGCGCTATGCCCCATGGCATCGCTTCCGACAAACGGTTGAAACGGGGCGAACTGATTGTCGTCGATTTTGGGGCCGAGTCGGAGGGGTATTTTTCCGATATGACCCGGACCCTTTACCTCGGCCGTCGCCTTACCGGTACGAAACGAAAGATCCACGACATTGTACGGGAAGCTCAGGCCGCAGCCATCGATGCCGTCCGGCCCGGCGTCACCTTTGCGGATATTGACGACAAGGCCCGGGGGCTGATCAAAAAAGAAGGTTTTGGCGAATATTTCGGGCATGGGACAGGGCACGGTATCGGATTGGAGGTTCACGAGGCCCCTTATGTCAGTGTCGGCAATCGTCAGGTTTTGGAGGAGGGGATGGTTTTCACGGTTGAACCGGGGATTTATCTTCCCGGGCTCGGGGGTGTTCGTATCGAGGACATGGTCCTGGTTACCGGTGACGGGTGTCGTTCTTTGACCTCTCTGCCCAAAGGGTGGGAAATCTGAAGCCCCGGGCATGAAGCTTAAAGGTCTAGATTTTTCCACCTATCCATTATACAATAATCAGGTAATCAAAACGGGATCTTTGCGGCAAGACAGGCACGGGCTATCGTCAATACAGATCCGTCATGGGTCCATTTGGGGAGGGGAAGGGTGTTTTCAACGGCAGATTTTAGAAATGGCTTGAAAATTGAGCTCGACGGTGAACCCTGGATCATTGTCGAATTCCAGCACGTTAAGCCGGGCAAGGGGGGAGCCTTTGTCAGAACAAAGTTGAAGAATCTTCGAACGGGAGCCGTCCTGGACAAGACATTCCGTTCAGGAGAAAAGATGGGAAAGCCCGATCTCGATGAGAGGGAAATGCAGTATCTCTATGCCTCGGAAGGGCAGTACTGTTTCATGGACGCCAACGATTATGAGCAGATTTTCCTCATGCGTGATCAGCTGGGCGATAGCGAAAGTTACCTGAAAGAGAATATTCAGGTGAAGATTCTCTTTTATAACGGCAATCCGATTGGTCTGGAGCTGCCCAACTTTGTTGTGCTGCGGGTCACTGAGACCGACCCGGGTTTTAAGGGGGACACGGCTTCCGGGGGGACGAAACCGGCGACCCTGGAAACGGGGCTGGTGGTCAAAGTCCCCTTTTACCTGGAAGAAGGGGAGTTGATACGGGTGGACACGAGAAGCGGAGAATTCATCGAGCGGTTCAAGGGGGGGGAAGACGGTTAGATTGTCTCGAAGGGGGGACCGATGAACCTGAAGGAGATACAAGAGCTGATAGAGATGATTCGGGGAACCGACATCTCAGAGATTGAGTTTGAGCGGGAAGGCGCCAGGGTTAAGATCAGAATGGGTTCGACACCGGCTGTGCCGGTAGCCGCGACAGGGCCTGCGTCGGGAGTCCTGTCGGACACCTTTGACGTGGAACCGGTGCTCATGAAAGAGCCCGCACCTGAAGAGACGGAAGTCCCTGAAATGGTTCCGGGGCAGATCGTGGTGACGTCGCCTATGGTCGGGACTTTCTACCGTTCGCCCTCTCCCGATTCGTCGCCCTTTGTTGAGGTGGGCACCATTGTGGAGACGGGACAGTCGCTGTGCATTATTGAAGCCATGAAACTGATGAACGAAATTGAGTCGGAGCGCCAGGGCAAGATTCTGAAGATCCTCAAGCAGGACAAGGATCCCGTAGAATATGGAGAACCTCTGTTTATTCTGGGACCTTTGACTTAGCGTCCGGAAGGACTTGTGCAGCCTGCAGATGTCGGGAGAAACCGGTGTTCAAGAAAATCCTGATCGCCAACCGCGGTGAAATTGCTCTGAGGATTATCCGTGCCTGCAAGGAACTGGACATCCAGACCGTGGCCGTCCATTCCGAGGCCGACACCCGGTCGCTGCATGTGCAGCATGCCGATGAAAGCATCTGTGTTGGGCCTGCGCCCAGCGATCAAAGTTACCTGAATATTCCCAGTATCCTCAGTGCCTGTGAAATAACCGACGCCGAGGCCGTTCATCCGGGCTACGGTTTTCTGGCGGAAAATGCCGAATTTGCCGACATATGCACCTCTTCAGGTATCAAGTTTATCGGCCCCAGTGCCGATAACATACGGCGTATGGGGGATAAGTCCCAGGCACGGACAACCATGCGAGAGGCCGGCATACCGATCATTCCCGGGAGCGACGGCGTTGTCGAGGATGACCGTGAGGCTCTCAAAGTCGCGCGGGAGATCGGCTTCCCGGTCATTGTGAAGGCTTCCGCCGGGGGAGGCGGGAAAGGGATGCGCGTGGTCCACACGGAGGCGTCTCTTCCCCATCTTTTTTCCATGGCCAAAGCCGAAGCTGCAGCGGCCTTCAATGATCCCTCGGTTTATATGGAACGCTACCTGGAAAAACCGAAGCATGTGGAGGTCCAGATCCTTGCCGATGAAGCGGGGAATGTGATTCATCTGGGTGAGCGTGATTGCTCTATACAGAGACGGCACCAGAAACTGATTGAGGAGTCGCCGGCGCCGTCGGTGAATGCTGCTTTGAGGCGTAAGCTGGGTCAGGCCGCCGTCAAGGCTGCGTCGTCCGTCGGGTACAAGGGCGCCGGGACCGTTGAGTTCATCCTTGATTCCGACGGGTGCTTTTACTTCATGGAAATGAATACCCGCATCCAGGTGGAACACCCGGTGACTGAGGTGGTTTTCGGAGTCGATCTGATCAAGGAACAGATACGGATTGCCGCCGGGCAAAAACTTTCCTTCACCCAGGATGCCGTGATGTCCACGGGCCATGCCATTGAATGCCGGATCAATGCCGAGGACTCCGAAACCTTTGCCCCCTGTCCCGGCGTTATTCAGACCCTCATACTTCCCGGGGGGCCCAATGTCCGGGTCGACACGGCAGCTTACTCGGGATACATGGTGCCGCCCTATTACGACTCCCTCATTGCCAAGCTGATTGTGCGCGGCCAGGACCGCACCGAGGCCATAGCCGTGATGAAGCGCGCCCTGGACGAGTTTGTTATCGACGGGATCAAGACGACTATCGCTTTTCACAAGAAGGTCCTCCGGACGCCGGAGTTCCTGGCAGGTGATGTTTATACGACGTTTCTGGAAAAGGTCCAGCTGTGACGGAGAGACAAGGCAGAACCCTGGGATTGGAGTGGAGGCTCTGTGTGATTGTCGGCACCGGGGATGATCCCATGCCTATCGCCAAGGCCGTTCTGGACGGGGGCGGACGGGTTCTCCAGTATCGCGGCAAAGACAAAAAAGGAGCCGCCCAGCTTCGGGAGGCCCGGTGCCTGAGGG
This sequence comes from uncultured Nitrospirota bacterium, assembly GCA_964443105.1. Lineage (GTDB taxonomy): Bacteria > CG2-30-53-67 > CG2-30-53-67 > CG2-30-53-67 > CG2-30-53-67 > CAYUBU01. Next base: position 1,836 of record CAYUBU010000030.1, on the reverse strand, counting down.
AAGTGACCCGGCACTTTGGGGCCACACTTGTCATAAATGATCGGCCCGATATCGCCCTGCTTTCAGATGCCGATGGGGTCCACCTGGGGGCGAGGGACCTGCCCATCGAAGTTGTTCGCAGGATGCTCGGTCCGGAAAAGCTGATCGGGGCTACTGCTCACTCGCCGGCGGAAGCGGTCCAAGCGGAAGCAAGGGGTGCCGACTATATCGGTTTTGGCGCCGTCTTCCCGACCCGGTCGAAGGAAGGCGCCGCGGTAACCAGTCCCGAGATGCTGGGCCAAACTGTCAGCCGGGTCGCAATCCCGGTTGTGGCGATAGGCGGTATCAACGGGGGCAACAGTGCTCAGGTGATGAGTCAGGGGGCCCACGGCGTTGCCGTCCTGTCTGCCGTGACGGAGGCTGAAGACCCGGTGGCGGCAACGGGGGAAATGCTGGCCGCTCTGGCGGGTTGATTTGAAGCGCCTTTTCTGCAGGGAAGTTTCATGATGGAAAAGCGGGAAGTTTATCTTCTGGGTTTGAGACGGAAAGACAGGGATGTGCTGCAGGATCTCCTGAAAGGCACAGACTTCGTGCCTGTCCACTGTCCCCGGAAGGATGCTCTCCCGGCCTTCTGTCCCATCCTCATTTTGGGCGAGGAATCGTGGGATCCGGAACTGACAAGCCGATTGAAGCGCGATAACCCGGCTTCCCAGGTCGTTTTTGCCCTGGAGGAGGAGCACCTGGATGCCTTCTTCCAGGAGAAGAACTCCGAAATCGATGATTACATCCTGCTTCCCTCCAATCCCAAACTACTGCTCTTTGCCTTGGAAAAGGCTGTCGACAGGATGGAGCAGTTCGAGAACCTTTTGAGCACGACCAGGAACCTGGATCAGACGACCAAAGAACTCTCCTACTTCATCAAAGTCGGCAAGGCCCTGACCTCCACCCTGGACACGGGCAGCATCATGAACATTATCATGGAGAAAACCAGCGAACTGGTCAAAGGCGAGGCGGGGTCGGTGCTTCTGCTCGATGAAGATACCAATGAACTCTACTTCGAACTCACTGAAGGCGAGATGAAAGAGGATATCAAGAGATTCCGCCTCAAAGTGGGCGAGGGGATTGCAGGGTGGGTGGCCCAGCATGGCGAACCGATCATTGTGAAAGATGTGGCCACGGACCCCCGTTTCTGTAATCGCATTGATGACTCCCTCAATTTCAAGACCCGTTCCATCCTTTGTGTGCCCCTGCGGAGCAAAGGAAAGATCCTCGGGGTTCTCGAAGTGATCAACCGTTTGGATGGAACCCCCTTCGGCCAGAAAGATCTTGATCTGGTAATGACCCTTGTGGACCAGGCGTCCATCGCGATTGAAAATTCCCTGCTCTACAACCGGGCCACCGAACTTGCGATTACCGATGGGTTGACCCAGTTGTACAACTTCAGGTATCTTCATCAATCCCTGGAAGTGGAAATCTCCCGAGCCGATCGCTATGGGACCGAAGTCTCCCTGATATTTCTGGATCTCGATTATTTCAAGAAGATCAATGACCGCCATGGACACCTGGTGGGGAGCCAGGTTCTGGTGGATGTGGGAAACATCCTATTAAGAAGTCTTCGCCCCATGGATGTGGTCTGCCGCTACGGTGGTGATGAATTTATCGTGGTTCTGCCGGAGACAGGCCCTGATTCGGCCTTCGGAACGGCTGAGCGTATTCGCAAAACCATGGAAGAATACATTTTCTACACCGACACCGGGGAAGCCTTTCATCTCACCGCCAGTTTTGGGATTGCCTCCTACCCGAACCATGTCAATGACAAGAATGCCCTGATTCAACTGGCCGACCAGGCCATGTATC
>CAYUBU010000029.1:0-2836 GCA_964443105.1 uncultured Nitrospirota bacterium | reverse complement strand
CCCCCCGGGCATGGCCGCCGATACGGCGACGATACTTTCATCCTCAAAAGCCAGGCGAGTCAGCATCTTGCCGAAGACCTCTGTATAAGTCGGCGGGCTCTTCTTCTTTTTGGCGATGGTGCCGGTCTCCCGGTCAAAGGGCCCGACACCGTGAAAGACGGAGGGATTCTTCTCCGCCGGTTCATACCCTTTTCCCTTCTGGGTGGCCACATGAACCAGGACCGGTCGTTTGAGTTTCTTCACGTTTTCCAAAGTCTGAATCAGGCGGTCGAACCGGTGTCCCTTGATGGGCCCCACATACTCAAATCCCAACTCTTCGAAAACCATTCCGGGCACAATTAATCCTTTGAGGGAGTCTTCAAGCCGCTTGGCGACTTTCAGCATCGGCTCGCCGATGCCTGGGATATTTTTGAGCACGTTTTCAACGATGCGCTGGAGTGACACATAGAAGTCACCGGTCATGTGTCTGGAAAGATAGGAGGAGAGAGCGCCCACGTTGGGCGATATGGACATTTCATTGTCATTGAGAATAATGATGAGATCCCGTTTTTGCGCCCCGCCCTGGTTCAGCCCTTCGAAGGCAAGACCTGCCGTCATGGAACCGTCACCGATGACGGCAATGACCTTGTGGTCTTCCCCATTTAAATCTCGCCCCTCTACCATCCCCAGGGCGGCGGAAATCGACGTACTGCTGTGTCCCACGGTAAAGACGTCGTAAGGGCTTTCCTCCCGGCGGGGAAAACCGCTGAGTCCGCCGTGCTGGCGGAGGGTGTGAAAACTCTCCGCCCGCCCTGTGAGCAGTTTATGGGTGTACGCCTGGTGTCCCACGTCCCAGACGATACGGTCCCGGGGCGCGTCAAAAACGTAATGGAGGGCAATGCTCAGCTCCACCACACCAAGACTGGAGGAGAGGTGCCCGCCGTTGGAAGAGACGGTGCTGATGATCTTCTCCCGGATTTCCTCCGCCAGGGCCGGGAAATCATCCACATTCATCTTCTTCAAATCGGCAGGACTCTTGATCTGATCCAGATATTTAAGCATGTCAGTTCATCCTTTCCACGACAAAATTGGCTATGGCCCGAAGAGACTCGCGGCGCGCCTCAAACTGATTCAGGGCCTCTACGGCGGCCGACGCAAGAACCTGCGCCCGTTCCCGCGATTCGGGGATCCCGAGAAGAGCAGGATAGGTTTTCTTTTTCCTGGCCAGGTCGCTTCCTACGTTTTTACCCAACGCTTTCTCGTCACCCATGAGATCGAGAATATCGTCGGTAATCTGAAAGGCCAGTCCGATCCGGTCGCCATATCGGGTCAATGCTCTGAGCTGATCGGCCGTCGCACCGCCTGCAATGGCCCCTACCCTAACGGCGGAGCGGATCATGGCCCCGGTCTTGTGGGTGTGGATATATTCAAGGGTTGGCTGATCCACCTCCTTCTCACCTTCCGAGATGATGTCCACGGCCTGCCCCCCGACCATGCCCCTGCTTCCCGCAGCCCCAGCGATCTCCTGGATGATCCCCAGTCTGACCCGATCCGGAAGGCCTCCATCCTCATCCCGGGAGAGCACGTCGAAAGCATGGGTCAAAAGAGCGTCTCCAGCCAGGATCGCCATGGCTTCCCCGAAAACCTTGTGGCTGGTCGCAACACCCCGCCGCAGATCGTCATCGTCCATGGCGGGAAGGTCGTCATGGATCAGGGAATAGGTATGAATCATTTCCAGGGCGCAACCGGGGACAACAGCCTTACCCCACTCACCGCACACGATTTCACAGGCGGCGAGAGCAAGAATCGGCCGAAGTCTCTTTCCTCCGGCAAAAACACTGTACCCAATGGCTTCGTGGAGCCGTTCAGGATAATCGCCCTGGCCGGGGACCAGTCTCTTCAAAGCCTGATCTATAATCTCCCGCCGTTCCTGCAGATAGCCCTTGAGGTCCATGCGCCCTATTCTTCTGTCCGGTTGAGGTCAAAGGGCTCGGTTGTTTCGTTCCCCTGGCTGTCCTTCAGCAGAATTTCTATTTTCTTCTCCGCCTCGTTCAGTTTCTCGTTGCAGAAACGAGTCAGGCGCACGCCCTCCTCGAAGGCCTTCAGGGAATTATCAAGACTGAGGTCTTCCCCTTCCAGTTTTTCAACAATGCTCTCCAGACTGGTCAAAGCCTCTTCAAACTTCTTCTCAGTGATCTTTTCTTTTTTTCCAGCCATCCGGTCCTCTTGCAGGGACAAAAATTTTCCCTATTATCTTACAGATATCCCCGGAAGTCAAGGCGAACTCTCCCTTAAGAAACATGAGGTTATCACCGATTTTCCCTCAGTTTCAATCAAAACCGCCCCCTGTCTGTCGGTCCGGTAGATCCTTTTCTCAGGCCCGATATAGTGCAGCCTCCCAAGGACCCGGGACGCAGGGTGGTGAAACCGGTTGTCCCGGCCCACGGAGATCACGGCGATTTCGGGGCGAACGGCATCGAGAAAAGCAGGCTGACTGGAAGTCAAGCTCCCATGGTGAGGCACGAGGAGCACCGTGCTTTTCAGGCTGTTTTTCCACTGCTCAACAAGACGGTCTTCCCCGGCGGCTTCCAGGTCCCCTGCCACCAGGAGACTCACCGCTCCCATGGATATCCTGAGCACCAGAGAGTTGTTGTTGACCTCGGTGTTGCTGATCCCGTGACCGAACCCGCCGCATTGCATCACCTTGAAGCGGACCTGCTCCAGTTCGATCTCCTCACCCACCGATTCCAATAGCCGTCTCGGAATCTTGTGGGCCTCAATTTTCTGGCGAAACTCTGCGTAATCCTCCGTCCAGCCCCCCGCCCAGCCATCCCAAACCTCTCCCACAGGGATCTCA
>CAYUBU010000028.1:0-5560 GCA_964443105.1 uncultured Nitrospirota bacterium | reverse complement strand
AACCCCCCCCTGTGGGGGGTGGTTCCCCCGCCCCCCCCCGCCGGGCTCCCCCGCCGAAAGAAAAGCCGCCCACCGACACCTCGCCCTGGGCGACGGCGTAAACCTGGCCGTCAGGCCCCTTGAGGGGTGTCATGAGGAGTGTGCCGCCCCGGAGGGACTCGGCGTTCCCGATGGATGATATCTTGACATCCAGTTTGTTGCCCCCCCGGGCAAAGGGAGGGAGCACCGCCGTCACCATAACCGCAGCCACATTTTCCGCCTTGATGTCGTCCACATCGGCAGGGTTGACGGTAATCCCGAGCCGCTGCAGCATACTGGCCAGGCTCTGATTGGTAAAGATGGTGGAACTGTCGTCACCGGTACCGTCGAGACCGGTCACCAGGCCATACCCGAGCAGCTGGTTGTCCCGGACGCCATCGAGCTGCACGAGGTCCTTCACCCGGGCAGCTTGCACAAGACCCGGAATCCACAGGACTACGGCAAACCATAAACAGACTCCCTTCGTCACAGCAGTCATTGAGCCTCCTTTGAAAGCACGCTAGAAGGGCCAGACATGATCGAAAGTCCTGGCCAACCATCCGGGATACTGCTTGTCCGCAACCACCCCCATCCCGTAGTATGAAATGCTGGCATCGGCGATATAGGTGGAGAGAACCACATTCTGGGCGCTGATGTCTTCGGGACGGATGATACCGGTGAGCATCATAACCTGTTCCTCGCCGTTCACCGTGACGATGCGTCTCCCCTGAATCCGCAGATTCCCGTTAGCCATCACCCCCGTGACCACCGCGGTCATGTTCGCGCTTAATTCACCGGTCCGGGTCGTCACCCCGCTGCCGTCGAAATCGTTCTGTGTTGAGGCTGACAACATGTTCGAGAGGTCGATCGCGGCCTTTTCTTCATTATCCGCCTGTATCCGCGCCAGCCGTGCATTCAGTTTCGTTTCCAGCCCAAAAAAATTGGGTATTCCGGCAGCAACGGATGATGAGCGGCCGAGTTTGGTGGTCGCTTCCTTGGACGCCGTGGAGCTCTCCACAATCTCGATGGTGACGATGTCGTTGACGTTTCGTGCCTTATTGTCCACAAAGAAATTGTTCGCCGAGCGGGCACCGGACCAGAGGGATCCCCGGGATCCGGAGACCGGGGGCGCCGGAGCTTCGCCGATGCCGGGGGCGACACCGGACAAGGTGCCGGGCTGTTGAACAATCGGGGCTTTTGCCGCGCAGCCCGTGAGCATGACCACAATACCGATCAACCAGATGCCTCTTGCAACCATGGTTTTCCCTTTCTCCATATTAAGCCTGCCCGAACCGATCGTCTCAGAAACCGACCAGCAGCGTGCGGCCGTCCACCACTTTGCCGTAAACCTGCTTTTTCGAGGTGATATTCTCCACACGAATGATTTCTCCGGGGCGGCCGTTCTCCAGGACCTTTCCCCTGGCGGTCACCAGGAAGTGGTCGCTCTCCACTTTCAGGGTGACCAGGTCACCGCGCCTCACCACCGGCGCCACCTCCACCTGACCCAGGCGTATCGGTTCGCCGGCTCGAATCTGCCGTCGACTCCGCTTGCCGATCACTTCATCCACGGAAGCGGCCCTGTCGGCAGAAAGGGAGGCGAGATTTCTCTTCTCCACCTTCACATCGGCGGCCCCGATCTCCGTCAGTCTCGGAATCGGGTGACGGGCAACAACCACCGGTGTCGTGACCTGGATGTCCGCCTTGACCCACTGCTGAATCTCCTCTCCGTCGCCGGTCGCCGTGACCACCTGAAAAGAGGTGAGCCCCAGATAATCGCAGTCGGGCTGGGCTTTCACCTGATGGGTCACAGCGGTTTCGGCCAGAACCAAATCACGGGCGCCCCGGATCTGTTCGATGGAAGCATCTGCCCCGTCCCAGGGCATGCGGGCCAGAATGTGTTCCCGGACAAGCTGGTGGAGCACGTCCGCCGTTACAGTCCGGCTCTCGCGGCGCACCACCGTCTCCGCCGCGCCCCTGAGTTCAAGATTTTCAAGAGATAGGCCGCTCAGTCTCAAGACATGGGCAACACGGCTGCGGGAAACCACGGTCGTCTCTCCGGCCCGGGGAGAGGAGCCGACTTCCAGCCCCGTCCACCGGGATTCCGTATTCGGTCCGGCACCGTGCACCGCGGCAATCTCCCCCAAGGAGACGCTCTTTCCGGTCACCACCGCCTCGGGCATGAGCTGGACGACAACCGATGCTTCCGTGGGGGAAGCAGAGAGGAAGAGCAGCGCGGCGCAGATAGAAATCGAAGCCCCTTTGAGCATCATGGATTACCTCTTGGTGTTGTTGGCTGTCTGAAGCATCTCATCGGCTGTCTGGATGGCCTTGGAGTTCACCTCGTAGGCACGCTGCCCCACGATCATGTTAACCAGCTCCTCCGAGATGTTGACGTTGGAAAGCTCGAGATATCCCTGGAGCATGGTCCCGAGGCCATTTTCCCCGGGCGTTCCCTGGGTCGGACTGCCGGAGGCCTCGGTCTCGCTGTACAGGTTTCGACCAAGACTCTTGAGCCCCGCTTCATTAGAGAAAGAAACCACCTGAATCTGCCCCACCTGGGTCGGGGAGTTCTGGCCGGCCTGGACGACGGAAACAGTGCCGTCGGATCCGATGGTGATGCTCAGGGCATCGGCGGGTATACTGATCTGGGGTTCCACCGGATAGCCGTCAGAAGTCACCAGCCGTCCCTGCTCATCCTGCTTGAAGGCCCCGGCCCGGGTAAATGCCGTCTCCCCATTGGGGGTCTGAATCCCGAAGAAGCCCCGCCCTTCAATGGCCAGATCGAAGGGATTCTGGGTCTGCTGGAACTCACCCTGGAGGAAAACCTTCTGAATGGCGCCGTTCCGCGCCCCCAGTCCCACCTGCACCCCTGTTGGGTAGATTGTATCGGCGGAAGACTTGGCCCCGGCATCCCGGAGGGTCTGGTAGAGCAGATCCTGAAAATCGGCCCGGCTCTTCTTGAAACCGGAGGTGTTTACGTTGGCCAGGTTATTCGCGATCACATCAATATTGAGCTGCTGGGCGTTCATTCCTGTTGCCGCTGTCCATAGTGCTCGAAGCATGCTTGACTCCTTTTTAGAATCTGCCGAGTTCGCTAATCAGTTTCTTTGATGCGTCATCCATGGATTGAATCACCTTCTGATAAGAACTATAGGCTTTGGATATTTCGATCATCCGGACCATCTCCACCACCGGATCGACGTTGGAGGTTTCAATAAAACCCTGGGCCACCGTGGCGTCGGCACGTGTAGTGATGTTTCCTTCGTCCCCTTTATGTCTGAACAGGCTGGCTCCGGCTTTTTCCAGCTGGTCCGGATCAGTAAATTGCACAATCTTGATGGTGCCCGCCGGCGACCCGTCCACTGAAATATCGCCCTGGTCACCCACCATGATGGCACCCCCGTCCAGTGTCAACGGCCCCCCGGAGCCGACCACGGGATCACCGTTCTGTGTGACCAGGCGGTTGGAGGCATCAAGAGAGAAAGTCCCCTGCCGCGTGTACCGCGTTCCGTTTGCGGTCTCAATCTCGAAAAACCCGTCGCCCCGGATGGTCAGGTCCAGGGGATTTCCCGTGTGGATCGCCCCTCCCTGGGAAAAATCAGTGCGAAAGGACGCCACATCCACATAGTCGGTGTTGCCCAGTGCGTTTTCCGCTGTGCCGAGAACCGATTTGAAGGAGAGAACGTCCTTCTTGTAACCCGCTGTATTGATGTTGGCCAGGTTGTTGGCCAGGATTTCCAGCCTTCTTTCCTGCGCCACGCCGCCCGAAAGGGCGGCATAAAAACCCTCTTGACCCGCCATAGACTCCCCTGCATTCCTGTTTGTAAAAAAAGTGTCCCTTGATCCTATCACTTGAATAGCAAAGGGTATGCCAATACCGCCGAATCCGCCGATCCCGTCAAAAGAAAGACAAATAGAGTTTTGATTACAATGTGTTACAGGGTCAGCGGAGGCGTGTCGCATCCGGGGATCCCCTTCAGCAGGTCTCCGGCCTCCCGGAAGATTCTGCCTACCGGTGCATTAACTGCAGGCCCCAATCGATCTTCCAGGCAGCGGCTTTGTTTCATGGGGAGGGCAGAAAAAACTCAAGTTATTGGCCGGCATTTCGATAAGAGGTTATACCGCTTTGGTCAGTCCAGGAGTCTGGCTTTTCAGTCAGATGCACATGGTGAGCTCTCTTGAGAGGAAAGGGAAAGATGGATACAACCGTGAAAGATGGCGACAAAGTCCTCCAGGTCGGCGCCAACGAAATGGAACTGCTGGAATTCCAGATAGAGAAGGCCGGCGCCGAAGGCGAGATTTACCAGGGCTTGTACGGCATCAATGTGTCCAAGGTGATGGAAGTGATTCGCATGCCCGAATTAACGGAAATTCCCAACGCGCCGCCCTTTATGCTCGGTCTCGTGCAGCTGCGGGGCAAGACCATCCCTGTCATCAGCCTGGCCCGGTGGATGGGGGTTCCCGATACGATGAGGGACCAGCAGAACGATAAGATTATTGTTACCGAATTCAACAACACCTCCTTCGGTTTCGTTGTACACCGGGCCAACCGAATCCGGAGGGTGGCCTGGGACGCGATTCACCTCCCCCCTGAAATGGTGAACGAGAAATTCGGAGGCAATATCACCGGAACAACGCTTATCGAGGGCAACCGGCTCCTGCTGATGATCGATCTCGAAAGAATCGTGGCCGATTTGTCATCGAAAAAAGAGGATGCCTTCACACCTCCCGCGACGGCCTCGGAACCGGGAGAAAAGACGAAACGGCTCCTGGTGGCTGACGACTCTGCCGTCGCGCGCAAACAGATCCAACGCACCCTTTCCAAGGGGAATTTCGAAATTGAACTGGTCATCGATGGGCAGAAGGCCTGGGAGCGCCTGGAAGGATACTACGCCCAGGCCCGGGAGGAAGGCCTGTCGATTCGGGATCTGGTCCATGTTATCATCACCGACGTGGAAATGCCGGAGATGGACGGCTATACGCTCACCCGGAAGCTCAAAAACGACGACCGTTTCAAAGTTATCCCCGTGATCATGCACTCTTCCATGAGTGGTGAATCGAATGTGGCCAGAGGGGAAGAGTCGGGGTGCGACGTCTATGTGGTGAAATTCGACCCTGAACTCCTTTTCAAGACGGTGGCCGGTTTTTAACCCGACTTCTCTCCCCTTTCGCCCTACCCTCCACGCGCAGCCTCACTCCAAGCCGACATGCACCGCCCCTTAAGTGAAAGACGAAAATCATCTCACCGCCCGCTCGCCGAGCTCGCTCGAGGACGCAGAGAAAAACAAGAACGATTTCACCGCAAAGGCGCAAAGGACGCAAAGAAAGTCACAACTTTGTGAAAGGCTAAAAACATCTCACCGCCCGCTCGCCAGGCTCGCTCGAGAACGCAGAGGGCGCAGAGAAAGGCAACTCCCTTTGAAAACCACAAAGCGTTTCACCGCACGCCCCGTTAGAAACTGTCTTTGTTTCCTACGGGGCAAAGACGCGAAGGGCGCAAAGAAAATAAAAACTTAGGAATAGATGTCCAGAGACGTGAATG
>CAYUBU010000027.1:0-3358 GCA_964443105.1 uncultured Nitrospirota bacterium | reverse complement strand
AATGTGTCATCGTCACCCCAATAACGGAAATTCGAGTTCACGCCGTAAGGGATTACTGCTCTTGCTTGGTCAAATAGCGCACTTGTTTTTGGTCCCTGCATATTCATAACATTCTCCAATCTTGTGTTGTTGATATTAATTTCATGTTGTGCTCTGCTGCGGCATAGGGTAATGTGAGCAAGGGAGAGCCTGCCCTAAACCCAGGGTTTGCGCCTTGCGGAACACCTCCGGCAATATTGCTGCATACTCACCCCAAATGCCCAGGGCGATATAGACGATGGTTTCATCCGGGGATTCACGCCCAGGAACCTTCCCGGCGACGATTTCCGGCCATTCGGCGTGGACATCCTCGAAATAAAATTGTCCTTCTTGCCTTAATTGAATGACCTCTGGGATACGCGGGCTGACGTATTTCCAGCGGTCCACGACCACTTTATCGGCCTCTGTGATGACATCCGGGCTCACTTCTTGATAGGAGCCTAGCCGCGCGATGAACGTCCCAGCTTTCAACCATTCGCGTTTCACAAGCTCCTGGCTGCCGGTGGTGACAGTGAGAATAATGTCGGATTCTCTGACCGTGCCCTCCCGGTCTTGCAGCGCTGCGGTTTTCACCGGGAAACCGACCAGGGGCTCAATCTCAGCTGCTGAGGCTGCTGCAACTTCAGGCAGAAGATCGATGAAGTAGGCTTGCTTGAGGTTGAAACGCTCCGCAACCGCCCGGAGATGCAGCCGGCCGAGGGTCCCCGCGCCAAAAATGGTTATGGTCTCTGACTCGGGGCGGGCGAGATATGCTGTGGTCACGGCTGTGGAAGCCGCGGTCTTCAAGCCTGTTACCCAACTGGCTTCCATTATGCAGGCGGGAAGACCTGTCTCGGCATCCAGCAGAATCACCATGGATGAGGTGGTAGGGCGGTTATACTTTTTCGGGTTGATGGGGAAGTAACTGAAGGTCTTGATAAAGGCGTGCGATTCGCCGTCAATGTATCCAGAAAACGGCTTGACGAAACCGCTTTCACCGACGTCCATATAGAATTTGTCACCATTGACCTGCCCGGCAGCATCGGCTTTAATGCCTTTTTCTGCCAGGTCGACGGCTTCCGCCACCGTCAATGTCTGTTCTACGTCTGCCTCGGTCAAATAGAGGATCTCTTTTGGGATAGGCATTGCTAGTGTTCTCCAGTTTGATCAAAGAACTTATTACGAGGGATGGATTAGCGCCTCAGGCGCGATCACTTTCCTGCTCATCCAGATATCCGGTCCAGGTATAGACCTCCTTGGCAATCTGCATACATATAAATGTTTCAGTGTCTTTAATGCCCTCAACAGAATGCAGTTTGTTGGTCAGAAAATCAAGCAGGTGGGATTGGTCGCGGCACACCACCTCGATATGCAGGTCGTAACTCCCGGTCAGCAGCACCAGATAGATGACTTCCTCAAAGTTGACAATCTGGTCGGCGATTTCCTGCAAGCGGCTGACATCGGCTTTTACCCCGATGTGGGCCATGGTCGTAAAGCCCATCAAGAGAGGGTTGGTGACCGCCACGACCTGTAGGACGCCCTCCTGTACAAGGCGGCTGTAGCGCTGACGGATCATACCTGTGGAGACATCCAGACGCTGTGCAATCTGAGAGAAGGGCGTTCTGCCATCCTCGTTCAGGTATTTGATGATTTGCAAATCTATATCGTCGATCTTTGGGGAAAGGCGAGTGTCTTCCTGGCTCATATTCCTGCTACCTTATTCTGACAGTATCAAGTGCAATATATCACGAATTATCACTGTTAGCAAGAATATAATTCCAAATCGGCACTATTTCGGGGTTAATTGTGCCGATTTGTCATTATACATAGAAGTATAAGACAAAAATTGCGAATAAGGATAGGCGGGTTGGTCGGCTGGCAAGTCAACGATGTCCCCCAACGAAACAGCCCTAAGATGGTGTGGTTAATTCCTCGTCCTGAATTTTCAGGCGCTCCGACGGCACTTTAAAACAGGCAACCCAATGGCCGGGTCTGCATTCAACAAACTCAGGTTCTTCCACGGAACATTGCTCCACCGCGATTGGGCAGCGTGGGTGAAAGTGGCAGCCTGAAGGGGGGTTCTGTGAGCTGGGGACCTCACCTTGTAGATGGATACGCTCGCGTTTCAGTCTCGGCTTTGGAATAGGGATGGCTGACATGAGTGCCTGTGTATAAGGGTGGAGGGGGTTAAGATACAATTCTTTCTGGGGGGCAAGTTCAACGATTTTTCCCAGGTACATCACAGCCACACGGTCTGATATGTGTTCCACCACCGACAGATTATGGGCAATAAATAAATAGGTCAGCTCAAATTCCTTCTGCAAGTCTTGAAGCAGATTGAGCACCTGTGACTGGATCGAGACGTCCAGGGCCGATACGGGCTCGTCACAGACGATAAACTTGGGGTGTAGGGCGATGGCGCGGGCGATTCCGATCCTCTGCCGCTGCCCACCGGAGAACTCATGCGGGTATCGGCGGTAGTGAGATTCATCCAGGCCCACTTTTCGCAAGGTTTCGTACAGGATTTCAGTACGTTCCTCTTTCGTGCCAATTTTGTGGATATTGAGGCCGGCCATGATCGAATCGCCAATCGGCCTGCGGGGATTTAGGGAAGCGTATGGGTCCTGGAAGATAATCTGCATATCTTTCCGCATGGCTTTTACATCCCCTTTGGGGATGGTGAAAATATCCGTACCCTCGAATTCCACAGTACCGTTGGTCGGTTCGAGCAAATGCAAGATTGTGCGCCCCACTGTTGATTTCCCACAGCCGGATTCACCGACCAGGCCCAGCGTTTCTCCTTTCCTGATGGTAAAACTAACGCCATCCACCGCCTGCACCCAATCAACCACCCGCTGGAGGATCCCGGCGCGCACTGGGAAGAATTTCACAAGGTCCTGCACCTTGATCAGTTCGGTGCCATTTGCGTCGGTCTTTTCTTCCGCCAAGTTATTGTTTTGCTCATTCACAATAGGTGTGTCCATATCAACCTGTCATAACCCATCCCCGAGTTGTCTAAAGGGCCGACAAAGGGGCTTTATGATCTCCGTGATCATGGTACAGCCAGCAGCGCACGGTATGGTCTGGCAGCACCGGCCATTGATTGGGCATTTCCTCCTCGCAGATGGTTAAAGCGTATTCTTCCCGCGCCCGGCAGCGAGGGGCAAAGTGACAGCCGGGGGGCAAATCGATCAGTTCAGGCACGTTTCCTTCGATGACGTCCAGGCGCTCTTTTTCCTCCCCGAGAATTGGAATGGAGTTAATCAGCCCCTGGGTATATGGATGGAGCGGCTGCTCAAAGAGGTTGTTGACGCCGGCTCCTTCAACAATTTGACCGGCA
>CAYUBU010000026.1:0-4540 GCA_964443105.1 uncultured Nitrospirota bacterium | reverse complement strand
TCGGTAAGTCTCAGACTCAATAGCATCGTCTGATGATTCAACTTCTTCTTGATCCACGGCGATCTCATCTTCCCCTTCGAAAGACTCATCAACCTCTTCCAAATCTGATTCTAAATCATCATCTTCCACAAGATTTCTCAGCGCTTCTAACGATTTGGAGAAATCTGAGCCGCCTTCTGCTTCTGTTTCAGCTTCGGCCCGATCACAAAGACCGCAAAAAGAGCCGTAGATACCATGACTGCGAAAAGTGCAATCTTGGTGAGAAGCAGAATGCCAAAGCGGGACGTCAGCAGAAGTCCGGGGTCCGGGACCTTATAGTAAGTCAGCACGGAACCGGTAACGGCCATCACAACCATTGAAACCAGACCGACCCGGACCTCTCCGGGAGGAAGGCCTTTGGACGCGTAGGCCGGCTTAAGAACGATATGCACATAGAGAATGGTTCCAAACCACATAAAGGCCGTGGCAATGTGGAGGTACCTGAAAACCATTCGAATCACCACCGACAGGGACTGTTTTCTCTGCGGCTCTTCGTTCCGTGCCGAACTGATGGAAAGAATATAGCCCTTCCCCTGTTCCGTTAACGTGCCGCCCCCAAGGGGGTCGATATGACACACCCGGCACTCCTGACCGGTGGCGGCGGCATAGGCTTCCGTGGCCTGCGCCTTTGCAGGACACGTCATGGACCAGATCACGGCCGCAAAAACAATTCCCAAGTATCCAAGAGATCTCGGCATGTCTCTCATTTCAAGAAGTACAGGCCCCTGCGCCACCCTTACGGTGCCGGCGTACCGATCAATCAAGGCCCCCTTCCCTGGATATCTGTTCAGTCCATTCCCCAAAACTGCAACCCAAACTGGGCCCATGCTATACGCCTTCAATTCGGAACACAAGTGTAAAGAAAACCTGGATGCATGGGTCTATGGGCTGTGATTGCCTCTTGATAATTCCAGATCAGCTTTTCTTCTCCAGAACGATAGACGCTGGCGTAGTGATTGACGTTCCATTGGAACCACAACCGTCAAGCGTGGTCCAGGCCTCTTCTTCCGAGAAATCATAGACCATCGAATCAAAATGTTCAGGTCATCACCAAAAGCGAGTCCGGTGGCTTCTCTTTCCCTTGAAAAGCCGAAGATCTGGCGCTACATTTTTGACATGGACGGGGAATAGGATTCCCTCCATCACCACACACGTGGTAAGCAGGGACGATGCATGGGTCCCGCGCAGTTCCTTCCCTCCCTTCCGGTTTTGTGACAGGACCGAAATCCCGGGAGATGAAAAACCTGCGGAAAGAGGGCAAAGTGGATTCGCTTTTTCCATGGGGATATGATAGATTCATGCTGTTGGCGCCCTTTAAACACAACCCATTGAGTCACCATGTCGAAAAAGGTACTGATTGTTGACGACGAGCCCAATATTGTTCTATCTCTCGAATTTCTGATGGAAGAGGCCGGCTATGACGTGCGTTCGGTCACTGACGGCCAGGAAGCTCTCGACGCCGTCCGGCTGGATGTACCCGACTTGATTCTCCTCGACATTATGCTCCCCAAGCTCGACGGCTACGAGGTCTGCCGGGAAATTCGCGCCAACCCGGCATGGAAGGACGTACGCATCATCATGCTCACGGCCAAAGGACGGGAAGTGGACCAGGAAAAGGGTATTGCCTTCGGCGCCGACGCATACATCACCAAACCCTTTTCCACCCAAGAAGTCGTCCAGCGGGTAAAGGGGATCCTGGATTAGGAGACACCGCAAGGAAGAGCAGACGGATGGGTAATCGAAAGAACTTCTGGGCCCTCCTCACTGGTATCATTCTTGTGGAGTGTCTCATATTCGGAGTAATCGGCTGGCGAATCACCTCTGTGACCAGTGACCCCATTGTCAGAACGCGGGTCCTCCTGTACCTCGGCATTGGCGTTCTGCTCCTCACCACACTCGTGGTGATCCTCTGGATCATCCTCGACAGCGCCCTCATGCGCCCGCTGGAGGCACTCTCCCGGGTCACGGAAATCATCGTCGGCGCCAATCCCGCTCACACCCTCGACCTCCCTCCATTCCACCTGCTGGGAGACATCCCGGACAAACTGCAAAATGTCGGCAAGGCCCTGGAGCAGGCGAAACAGGAGGTGGCGGAGGCCACTGTGTCAGGCATTGCCAGGATGGAAGAGCAGAAGGCCCGCCTCGAGACGGTGCTCAAAGAGCTGAAGGAAGGGGTCGTGGTCTGTGACCCGGAGGGGAGGATTCTGCTGTACAATCCTGCGGCCCAGCGTCTCTTTCGAAACAGTGAGGCCCTCGGCCTGGGACGTTCTCTCTACAGTATATGCACCCGTGCGCCCATCGAACATTCACTGGAGCTGCTGCGTCAACGACAAGTCAGCGCAGATGAAGAGGGTGAGAAGAGAAGCGACGTGCAGTTCGTCTGCGCCACCGTTAGAGAGGGAGCACTGCTCCATAGTCGGATGACCCTGATCCCTGCGGCAGGGAGGATGAAGCCGGTCTTCATTATGACTTTTGACGATGTCACGTATCAGGTCAACATGATAGAACGGCGGGACAGTCTCCTCCGTTCCATGGTGGAGAAGCTCCGCTCTCCCCTGGCCAACCTGAATGCCGCAGCCGAGAATTTGGCGGCCCACCCCGAATTGCCTCAGGACCGGCGCCGGGCATTCGATCAGGTGATCGCACAGGAGAGCACCGTCCTGACAGAACGGTTCGAATCAATAGCCAAGGAGTGCCGCTTTCTGGTCTCCGCCCAACGGCTCCTGGCCGATATCCATTCTGCCGATCTCATCGGCTGCGTGACACGGCGACTGGAGAAGAAGGAAGGTCCCAAAGTGACTGCGATCGGCGTGCCTCTCTGGCTCCATGTCGACAGCCATTCCATCATGCTGGTGCTGGAGTACCTGGCCCGCCGGATCCACGAAACCTGCGGCGTGTCGGAGATTGATATGGAGGCTTCTCCCGGCGATCGGCGGGTCTATCTCGATATTATCTGGAAGGGAGACACCCTGCCCCAACCTCTCGTGGAGCGTTGGATACGGGAGCCCCTGCCCGACAGTATTGGGGCGGTGACGGTGGCTGACGTCCTGGAACGACACGGCAGCGACGCCTGGAGTCAGCTGTCCAAGCGGAAGGGCTATGTGATTCTGCGTATTCCTGTTCCCGCGTCACGCCTGCAGTGGGAGGTGCCCTATGAAAAGCTGCCGGAGCGGCCCGAGTTTTATGACTTTTCCCTTGCCGACGGTGTTACGGATATGGGAGAACTGGGCGACCGCCCCCTGCTGACGCTCCCCTTCGTAGTTTTCGATACAGAGACCACCGGGCTGCGGCCGTCGGAGGGTGATGAAATTATCTCCATTGCCGGGGTACGTGTTATAAACCGCCGGATTCTTAGCGGGGAGAGCTTTGAACGTCTTGTCAACCCCGGCCGACCGATTCCGCAAAGCTCGGTGCGTTTCCACGGGATTACCGATGACATGGTCTCGGACAAACCGCCGCTGGAAGTCGTGCTGCCCCAGTTCAACGCTTTTGTGGAAGGGGCCGTACTTGTGGCCCACAATGCCGCCTTCGACATGAAGTTCATTCGGCTCCGGGAAGCGGCGTGCGGCGTGCGCTTTGACAACCCCGTTCTCGATACCTTGTTATTGTCCGTATTTCTCCATGACCACACGCCGGATCACACCCTGGATGCTATCGCCGATCGCGTGGGTGTGGACGTCCTGGGGCGGCACACGGCACTGGGCGACTCGCTGGTTACGGCACAGATATTCGTCCGGCTGCTCGACCTGCTGGAGGCCCGCGGCATCAAGACTCTAAAGGAAGCCCTGGAGGCTTCCAGCAGAATGCAAGAGGTACGGAAACAGCAGGCGCGATTCTAGCATGGTATCACCTGGGAGGGTGCTGAAATGAAACGCCGAGACGAACGTCTTACGGCATGGGTTCTGATAGGGGGGCTCGCCCTTAATTACCCCCTTCTTTCCCTCTTCAGCAAGCCCTCGTTATGGTTCGGCATTCCCGCACTCTATGTATATCTCTTTGCTTTCTGGGGTCTCTTCATCGCCGTGGTGGCCTTAATGACGGGGGTGCAGGAGCCGCCCGCCGAAACCCGGGCCATACCGCCGGGATCCCAAGAGAGAGACTGATATGCTTGCGGATTGGGTTGTACTGGCTGTTTCATTCTGCTACCTCGGCGTTCTCTTTGGTATCGCCTATTACGGCGACAAGCGCGCCGACGCGGGCCGGTCCATCATCAGCAATCCGTATATCTATACCCTTTCCATAGCGGTCTACTGCACCGCCTGGACTTTTTACGGAAGCGTCGGCAGGGCCGCAGTCTCGGGGGCGGGTTTTCTGCCCATCTATCTCGGCCCCACCCTGATCGCCGCCGTCTGGGGAACGCTGCTTCGTAAAATTATCCGCATCACCAAAGTACACCGCATTACCACCATCGCCGATTTTATCGCCTCCCGTTACGGCAAGAGTTCCGTGGTCGCCGGCCTCGTCACGGTCATTGCCGTCGCCGGCATCATGCCCTACATCA
>CAYUBU010000025.1:0-6162 GCA_964443105.1 uncultured Nitrospirota bacterium | reverse complement strand
CGCCCGATGCGGAGCTCCATCTTCTCAAAGTCGCAAATGAAGTACATTACGGTAACGCCAAGGACTACTGTAAGGCAAATGGTATTCACATCATCAACGCCTCCATCGTCTGGTTTCCTGCGGCAGGGTTCTATGATGGTACAGGTACCTTTTGCGACATCGCCAACGACGCCTTTGACTACGGCATCCTCTGGGTCAATTCTTCGGGGAATTACGCCAATTCGCACTACGAAGCGACACTGAATGACACGGACGGCGATGAGAAACACGAGTTCTCCGGAAGCGATGAGAATCTGAGTTTTTCTGCAGAAGCGGGTAAATCTGTAGAGATCATACTGAACTGGGAGGACTACCCTTACACCAACCACGATTATGATCTCTTCCTTTATAACCAGAACCCTGACGCGAATCCAGGCACTGCCGCAGTCGCCTCCTCTGAGTTCTGTCAAGGTTCAACACCATTTACACCCTGCTGGGGTCTTCCAAACCAACCCCCAATTGAACTGCTGCAGTACTCGGTTCCCGCTTCCGGCACCTATTATCTGGAGATCAGGAAAAAATCATCAAGTGACGCCAATTTGCCCATGGACGTTTATTTCTTCAATGTCAGTGCCCTGCAATACAAGACTCAGGGTAGCAGCTTAGCCCAGCCCGCAGATGCCGTTGGGGTCTTAGCCGTGGGTGCAGTGAATCTGTCGAACGGGTTGGAGGAGTTCAGTTCCCAGGGGCCCACCAACGATTTGAGGACGAAGCCGGAAGTCACAGCCACAAACAGGATGACTAATTACAGTTACGGAACCTTTGCCGGAACATCCGCCTCCGCACCCCACGTGGCCGGTGCGGCAGCTCTGATCCTTTCGCAGGAACCGGGGCTGGCCCTCAGCCAGCTCTGGGACAGGCTTGAGGCTGAAGTCGAAGACCTTGGCAGTGGCGGCACAGACAATGAGTTCGGCGCCGGACGCGTCAGCCTCGATGCCGATCAGGACGGCCTGACCCATGATAATGAAATTGGATACGGCACAGATCCTCTGGTGGTGGACACCGATGGTGATGGTTTAAACGACGGAGATGAGGCATTGTTCCATAATACCAACCCCACGCTTTACGATACCGATGGAGACTACTACGGCGACGGGATCGAAATCTCGAATGGCTCCGAGCCCGATGATCCCGGATCGGTGCCTCCCTATGAGATCGGGGACATCTCGCCGCCGGCTTTTCCCGACGGTACCGTCGACATCGCAGACGCCCTTCGGGCCGTGAGAATCGCCACGGGGCAAGTCACGGCAACAGTGCTCGATCTTAGCCGTGCCGATATCGCGCCTCTGGGCTCCAGTCCCAGCGGGAGTATCGATATAGCCGATGTGCTTTTGATTTTTCGCAAGGCTGCAGGTTTGGCAGACTTTTAGGCAAGGGGCGGAACAACCGGGCACCAGGGAAAAGGCGTGCAGGACTGGTGAGCAACGGGTGCCAGGCAGGCCTGCCTGGCACCCTTATTCTTTCGTTGCTTGGGTAGTCAATTTACGGCAGGAGCGCCTCGATTTCAGCCTCGACTGCCGCAAAGAACGTGTTTACAAATTCTCCTTCCAGTTCGACGATATCTCCCACGTCAACGGCAGCGAAAAACTGGGAGGCAGTCATAGAGTTACCGTTTTCATCCTCGAAATCAGCGCCATTTACATTAGCCTGTATCCCGACAATTCCATATGTATTGGCGTTAGTCTTACCGGTCACGGGACCTTTCAGAAGCTCCTCACCAAAGCCAGGATCGCTCTCCCGTTCCAGCTTAGTGGCGATCAGGTCTCCGTTATTGTCCACGAACCCCCCGATTTCAACAAAATCCGTAACCTCCAGATCGTCCAGGGTGAAGGGGATGAGCCCACTGCGGCTGTCTTTCAGGGTGGTGCTCGCGGTGATTTGAACCTCCGCGCCCCACACCGTACTAAACACCGCGACCGTTCCGTTCCCCGCATCGACCAGGGTCACCGGCCCTTCGAAGGCGAATTGGCTCTCTTCCAGAAAACGGAATTCAACCTCGTCGGCAACGAGCACACCGCCGCTCACCTCCCCTTCTACCTCGACTCTGGCGTTCAAGACGATGTCGCTGGCAGTCCCATTCTCAAAGCTTGTCTGTGCCGTCAGTTCCACGGGAAACCCGCTCACTTCAAAGTCCCCGATGTCTGGGCTGGTGTCGGTAACGAGCCCTTCCAGCTCCACCTCTTCGTCGTCGGGAAGATCTCGATCTTCCAGTTCCAGTCGGTCCGCAAAGAGCGTGTTTCCGACAAAACTGTCACCTTCGGCTTCCACGAAGGAGCCGTCATCAAAAGCGGGCGGCGTGGTGACGCCGCTGTAGTTCACGGTAATTCCAGCGATGGTAAATGTTTTCGCGCTGCTATTCAGATTATCTACGACACCTTTGACTTCAAATTCCAGCAGGGGCAGCGTCTTGCGCTCCAGGTAAGTGGCTTGCAGATTTCCCCCGGCATCGAAAAAGCCGCTGGCTTCCACGTCATCGTTGACCAGAATATCTGAAAGGCCGGTGGCGTTCTTGAAAATCGTCGTGCTGTCAACCAGCACGGTCTGGCCCATGACAATCACCATGTTACCCGCAACATCAACATTCGATACCGGTCCCTTCACTTCCGGTTCGTAGACAACCGAATCGGCCGTGGTTCCCGAGTCGAATTGCACCACCACCTTCATGCCGACCTCCAGATCATCTTCCGAGGCACTACTGTTGTCATCGACAGAGATAGACGCGCCGGCTGTTCCATATTCAACCCCGTTGACAAAAATACTCCCGAACTGGGTAATCGTTCCAATCCCTGTCCCGCCGATCCCGCCGCCGGTAAACTCGCCGCTCCCGCCACCGCTCCCGCCGCCGCAGGCCGCGAAGATGAGAAGAGAAAGGGACATGACTAAAGAAGATAGCAAGCCTCCCTGGATTTTCCTTCGTCTTGACATGATCATCACCTCTCCTGTCCTCATTCCTGAAAGTAATAAACACCCAGGACGGCCCGTTTGCGGCCCTCCCCTTCCACCGCGGGATTCACATCCCGGTCGTATCGAGACATTTTTCTGTCCATGGAGGCGATGAACGCTTCTCCCTGTCTGGCGGCCTCCGCTTTGACTTCATCAATCCGCTCCTCGGGGATGTTGTCGTAAAAAACCTTTCTCTGAAGATAGGCCTCGGCAGGATCACAGATGAGATTGTGGTCGATGGACCCGATCAGGTCCCCCACGTCGGTGCCGAGAATATGGAGCTTCTCGCCGTCGGTTCCCCTGGGAATATACCCTTTCGTCCGGAGCCTGATATGGCCATGGTTCGATTCAACCACGCCGGCCCTCTCCAGCTCGTCCAGTATGGCCCGGGCGGGGACATCACCGCTATAGCCTTTCACAAGCCTGCTGAAGCTGACGCCGCCGGCTTCATCGCCAAAGGGAAGGTCCAGGGGATTGCCGTCACGGTCCAGAAATAGTGCATCCTTCAGCCATCCGCTGATCACCCGGGCGGCACGGTTGTAGCGCTCCGCGGACCTGAGATCTTCCACAGGCGACAACTCACCGATCCGTTTCACCTCTTTCCGGGTAAGACCGGTGATGATGGATACCCGGGAGACCGTCTGTCTCTTGCCGGCAATGGCGAATTCCCGGTATGCCACGTCGGTATAAACCCATTTGGCCAGGTCCGAAAAGGTGGCAAAAGGAACCCCGTTGCGCAGGAGAATCCTCACCAGCGGACGGAGCAGCCGGACCAATGCTGAAGCGATTATTTTGTTCATATCGTTCACTATGACTGGGAATTATATCCCAATTAATCGCATTGTCAAGCGCGTAGAGGAGACGAGGAATTAGGGATAGGAATTACTATCTAGATAAAAATGGGAAAAACAAGAGAAAAATGGGCACATCGCGGCCCTGAGGGCCCCGCCTGACGGGACAGCCGTAATTGGCCAATCATCGTACCTCTGGGGCAGAAAAGATTGGGATCTCACAGGTTATCGAGTATAATGGCTTCCCAAAAGTGGGACCATCGGGGGTTGCATAGGCGAGAGATATATATGTACGGCTGGACCGGTCAAATTCTACATATCGATCTGGGGACACGGCGGTTTTCCGTGGAATCGCCGCCCCCCTCGCGCTACGAGAGATATATCGGGGGCAAGGGGTTGGCCGGCCATTATCTCAGAGACCGGGTCACCCATGATTGGAACGCACCGGAGATCCCCCTTCTTCTCTTCACGGGGCCCCTTGTGGATACCCCCTCCCCCACCTCGGGCCGCATGACCATCATGTCCCGCTCACCCCTCACAGGGACCATTTGTGACGCCTCCGTCGGCGGACGGCTGGGCACGGAAATCAAACGGGCCGGCTGGGACGGGATCGTCATTACGGGGAAGTCGGCCGCCCTGTGCGGCATCACCATCGCCGATGAAACCGTCACCTTCGACGACGCCCAAACACTGAAAGGCATGGCGACCGATCGCCTCACCGACTCTCTCGGAGGTAAAGGCGCTGCCGCCGTTATCGGCCCCGCAGCAGAAAACGGGTGTCTCTTCGCCAATATCGTGGTGGACAAACGGTACTTCGCCGGACGGGGCGGGCTCGGCCTGGTGATGGCCGAAAAGGGGCTCAAGTACATCCGGGTCAAGGGAACCGGGAAAACAGCCATTTTCGACCAAGGGGAGCTCATGAAGGCCCGGGAGGAGATCTTCCGCCTGGCGGCCGCATCCCCCATACTGAAGGGCGAGTTCGGCATCGCGAACTACGGGACCGGCGCTCTTTACGACCTCATGCACAGCCGACGGATGATGCCGACCGGGAACTTCCGGCAAACCCGCTTCGAATATGCGGAACGAATGAATGCCTGGCACTACAAGCAGCGCTACGGGTTCAAGAAGACCGGGTGCGCCGGCTGCCATATCCTCTGTAAAAAGAACGGAACCGGCAATGAGGAAATCCCCGAGTTTGAAACCATGTCCCATTTCAGCGCCCTGCTCAACAATGATGATCTCGATACGGTCATGAAAGCCAATCGCCTCTGCAACGCACTCGGCATGGATACGATTTCAGCAGCCGCCACGCTCTCATGCCACGCTGAGATCGCCGGCCGGAAGCTGTCCCCCCGAAAGATCCTGACCCTCCTCGAAGACATGGCGTATGGCAGAAAGGAAGGGACCCTCCTAAACCAGGGCGCCTCCCGCTACGCCGCGGAGAAGGGGCAGCCGGAATTGGCCATGGCGGTCAAAAAATCGGAACTCCCTGCCTATGACCCCCGGGGAGTCTACGGTATGGCCCTGGCCTACGCCACGTCGACCCGGGGCGGCTGTCATCTCCGAGCCTACCCCATCTCCTATGAAATCTTGAGAAAACCGGTGGTCACCGACCGTTTCGAAACGAGCGGCAAGGCCCGCATCGTCAAGATCAGTGAAGACCAGAACGCGGTGATCGATTCACTGACCGCCTGCAAGTTCCTCTTCTTCGCGGCCACCCTGGAAGAATATGCCCGGGCCCTCTACGGGGCCACCGGCATGGCGACAACGGCGCAGGACCTGCTTCACACGGGAGAGCGCATCTATTACCAGGAACGGATGATGAACGCCCGCAATGGCTTCACCAGCAGGGACGACGACCTGCCGGCCCGTTTTTTCACTGAAGCCGGTTCGAGCGGCGCCTCCATCACCATTAACCCGATCAACCGGGACGACTTCCTGGCAAGCCGCGCCAACTACTACAAGATTCGGGGCCTGGACGAAAACGGCATGCCCCGGAAAGACAAATGTGAAGCCCTGGGGCTGGAATGGAAAAACTCTTAGGAAAATACGCCGACAAACTGGTGGCTCAGGGTCTCTGCGATCCCGGTGAGCCGATCTTCGGCGGGCTCGACGCCGAGTTGGTCTGGAACCGGGACGATGAGAGATGCGCCGTTCTGCGGGATGTGGTCACAGGACTCAACATCAACAGCATTCTCTTTGCCCGCCCCGCCCACCCCTATCTGTCCATCCTGAACGCCGCGGCCGGTTCCGACGCCCCAGTCATCCTCCCGGAGGACTGCGAAACCCGGACCTTTCTCCACGATATTCCCGTGGTCCGGCATTTCTCAGCTCCCCACATTATAGGAGCGCTCAAGAAACGAAAGAGCGTCTTCATCCCCGGCGAGGG
>CAYUBU010000024.1:0-6258 GCA_964443105.1 uncultured Nitrospirota bacterium | reverse complement strand
GAAGATATGTTCTTAAATCTTGGGAACTTCCTCTTTGAATATAATCACCTCCGAAAACATGGAGGATTGAATTATGAAACGCCCTTTGACAAGCTTCAAAGTGTTACCGAATTATTGAGCTAGTACACCTGACCCCTTTTTGCTTTCTTGTTAGTCCGTCCTCCGTCCTCTGTCACTCCGTCGTCTGCATTCGTCCGTCGTCTGTATTCGTCCGTGATGATGGCACTTGACAATTACCCGTTCTAAGGTATTTTTTGACATGTCTTCGAAAGCAACTTCCTATTATTTAAAGAAAAATCCCGGAGCAAATGACCATGTTGAAAAAAGTCTTGGGTGCCGGCTTGGTAGTCGCGCTGGCGGCCTCTGCCGCATTGGCGGACAAGGAGCGTATTGCCTTTCCCGCCGACTACCAAACCAAAATGCAGAACTACGTGAGCCTCGATCGCACGCAGAACGACGACCAATTGATCCGGCTCTTTGCCGCCGAGGAGACCCTGATGGCCGCGAAATCGGGGGCCCAACTGCCCAATGGAACCGTCCTCGTGGCTGAAATCTACAAGGCGAAGAAAGACAAGGACGGCGAGGTTATTGTCAGTTCTCTTGGCCGGCGCATCCGCGCCAAGCTGGCGGCGATCGCGGTTATGCAGAAAGGCGAGGGATGGGGCGCAAAATTCCCTGAAGCGTTGCGCACCGGCGATTGGGATTTCGCCATCTTCAGCCCGGCGGGCGAGCGCCTCGTCAAGAAGGATCTGAATTCGTGCCGCGGTTGCCACGCGCCGCTCAAAGACACGCAGCACCTGTTCTCATTGGAACATATGAAGTGAAGATGAGCACTTGGACTTTGATTCTCCACCAGGAAATACTTATGCCGAATTGATTTACCAGATCACTTGCCATCTTCTCAAAAGTGGATATGATGAATTTTAGATCCGTCGAAGGAGAGCCTTAATCAAACCATACGGCCCGGAGGCCTCAGGTGCACGCCAGATCCAAAACCCTTGTGTTGTTGATAACACTGCTGTTCAGCTTTGTCGGAAGGAGGACAATTATGGCTATGGATATCAACTCCCCTGTCTTCGCCGATGGCGGCGACATCCCGGCCCGATACACCTGCCAGGGTGATGACGTGTCTCCCCCGCTGACCTGGTCTGGAATTCCGCCGGAAGCCAAAAGCCTGATCCTCATCGTCGACGATCCCGATGCCCCCGATCCGCAAGCCCCGAAAATGACTTGGGTGCACTGGGTCCTCTACAGCCTGCCGCCGGACAGCGGTGGTCTCGCCGAAGCTGTCGAAGATCTGCCGCCGGGCACCGGGGAAGGGCTGAACGACTGGAAGAAAACCGGCTACGGCGGCCCCTGTCCACCCATCGGCCGCCATCGCTACTTTTTCAAACTCTACGCCCTGGACACGGTCCTGGAGAATCTGGACCGACCGACCAAGGCCCGCCTCGAGAAGGCGATGGACGGCCACATCCTGACCCGGGCGGAGTTGGTGGGAACCTACCAAAAGCACTGAACAAGAAGTTGCTGTAATCATAAACCTCCGCCACGGATCGAGCGCCGCGCAGCAACGATGTTCAGAGCAGGGGGCGGTGGTTTGTCTGCCCCCGGCTTCCGCCTTCAATAAGTCACCCCCCACCGCTCACCGGAAAGCCGCCCACCGTCCTCTATCTTTTGTCTTCCGTCTTTTGAAGTGTCCGTCCTCCGTTACTCCGTCCTCTGGCGTCTGTCGAAGTCTTCACCCCAAGAGAGGTTTGCGCACTGCGGCAATTGTCAAAAAATCAAGAAATATCTATTGACACCATGCAAAGGGCAGGTAAAAATAAAAAAAAGGCGAAAATAGCCGTTCCTGGTTTAGAAGGAGGGAAGGAATGATGAGAAATCCAAAAATCATTGATCTATTGATTGTTGTGCTCACTGTTCTCTTTTTTACACCTTTCATTCAGGGGGGGTGCAGTGGCGGTGGAGGGGGCAGCAGCTCCGCTCCGCGGACCATGGCCGAAGTGAGCGCATTAAGCGCCTCCGATTCGCTGGAACTCCTCGAGTCTGTGACTTCTATTGAGCAGGGCATATCAGATGGCAGTGATGAAACAGTCGGTGCTCTGTCAGCAGGCGTGGCTCAGCCGACTCTATTTATTAAGATACGGGGTCTTATCGAGAAGGTGGCCGATGAAGCCCCGATCGGCAGCGTCCACGGCCTCGGTTCTTTACCTGCCTTACCTCCGACTTCTTGCACTGACGGCGGGACAGAAAGCATCTCCATGACCTGGAGTGGCCCGGACAATCCGTTGGACTGCACGCAAATGAGTAACTTGAGCATGACCCTTACCATGGTCAACTGTTCCGAACTCGGTGAAACCATGAACGGCACCATGACGGTCACCCTCCCCGGAAGTTCCTGCACTTTGCTGACCGGTGATCCCGCGACCATGACCATGGTGATGGACATGACCATCGATGACGGTGTCTCAGTATTGGATTTCAATAACCTCTCCATGGGAGTTTCCGGGCTTGTGTATGATCAAATTGGTGAAATCACGGATATGACCGTACTCCTCCATGGGACCATCACCGAAGATCAAGAGAGTGTCTCCTTCGATGATTTTTATCTCGCTTTGACATTCGACTCGGTGAATGAACAGTACCTCATCTCCATGGACGGACATATAGAATGTCCCTGTGTCCAGGGGTGGCTGCAAATAACGACCGTGGAGGATATAGTGTTCCCCCTTGGGATGACCTGTCCCGTGGGCGGTCTCTATACGATTACAGGCAGCAATGGGGACGCCACGATCAGTATTAGCCCGGACACCAGTATAGACATTCTCATTGACGGCGACGTCATACAAAACTATCCCTCCTGTACGGTCGATCATGCCTGTTTAGGATAGGATGTATTTCAGGATTGCAGTAAACTAAAAGAGATCCCCGTTCACTTCCGGGGATCTCTTTTAATTCCGGGACTGAAAAGGGAAGGATCTCAATATATGTAGGACCCTCGTCCGCCCTCTGTATTTGTCTTTCGTCTGATTTTTTGTCTTCGGTCTCTTGCAGTTTCCGTCGTCCGTTACTCCGTCGTCTCGTCTTTCTCTGCCCACCGTCGTCCGCCCTTTGTCGTCTCTTGGTCCGTCCTCTGGTTTCTTGCTGTCAATGTGCTAAGCCTCTCAAAGCGTAAGCTCACGTGCCAGAAACGATGTGTCATACTATTGACCGTTGACTGTACCCGCCGTTGCTGGTAATTTTGGAGCCAATCCCCCTGAGTGGCAATTTCCCCCGTCCCGGAGACGGTTGTCTTGGAACAGACAGAAATAGAATCAAACCCCTTGTTTGCTGAGGCAGATGAGAAATGTTTGGCTCATGGCATGCTGAAGACCAGGGAAAGGATGCGACTCAAACAAGGCTAAAAGGCGTGGTGTGAATGGAACGTTTAAATGAATCAAAAGGAGGAGAACGATGTTTTTCCATAGACTTATATGGTCGTGTTTATTTGCATTGCTTGTTTTCGCCAGCCTCGTTATGGCAGGACCGGTGGCATCCTACGCTCAAGTCGTTCCGGAAGAGTGCGGCGAGTGCACCTCTGATCTGGATTGCCCGGGGGGCACGGCCTGCAATGCCGGTGACCTTTGCCTGATGTCATGCAGTTGCCCCATGTGCGATGTCTGTGCCGGCCACTGTGTCCCCGTATCGCAGGGCTGTAAAACCAACGCCGAATGTGCGCCTACCCACTACTGCGCCAAGCCGGAAGGGCAATGCGACGCGATGGGGCAGTGCGCCTGGCGGCCCGATCTCTGCATTATGCTGTGGGATCCCGTTTGCGGTTGCGACGGCGTCTCCTATTCCAACGACTGCGCGGCCGGACAGGCTGGTGTTGCCATCGCCTATCGAGGGGAATGCAGGAAGCTCGACAGTGACGGTGACGGCATTCCAGACGGCGAGGACAACTGTTTCGATGCGCCGAATCCCGACCAGTCTGACCTGGACAAGGACAACATCGGCGATGTCTGCGACCACGACGCAGACGGGGACGGATACTATTGTCCGAAATGCACGCCTTCATCCTGTCCGAGACTGCCCTGTACTGACTGCGATGACCTGAATCCCGGCGTCCGCCCGGGGGCTGCTGAAATCTGTGATGGCGGCATCGACAACGACTGTGACGGCGCTGTGGATGGTGGAGATACGGAGTGCTGCGCACCCATGGCTTACCAGGAAAAGGGTAAAACCTGCAGGGACGGTCTTGACAACGACTGTGATGGGCTCATCGATCGTAATGATCCCGATTGTTCAAAGGACAAGAAGAAGTAAAACACACCGGAAGAACGGAATGGCAAAAAGGGAGAGCCGTTTCGGTTCTCCTTTTTTCAGAATGGGCCTCCCCTCCCGCCCGGGGGTCGGACCAATGAAAGCGGGGATTTATTCTTGTTGAAACCTCCCTGGGGTCAGCCCGTGACGTTGGACAAATAGCAAAACGTTGGTGTGGTGGGTTGGATTGACTCTGAAAGAGAGAAGATAAATGGCCGTTAGACTGGAATTCACTAACCTGATTGTTCCCATTGAAAAGATCGAAGGGTGTTACCCCGGCGGTTTCTCCGCCTTTAAGAAAGAACATAGAGAAATGTTTGGCAGAAGGCTGTGGCACGATGACCACCTCTTTCGTGACGGTGTCAGGAATCCAATGGATGCCGAATCCCTCGTTAAATTCTGGGTAGGGCAAGGACTTGTCCCCTTTGATGAGAAAGACGGGCAAAAGGTCTGGAAAGACATGTGTATTGTCAAAGGTCGCCCTGGAGAGGCGACGCTTCCTTGTGAGTGGATCGAGATCGATAGGGAAGAAAACTGCGTGCACTTCAAAGGAACCTCAAGGGGCCCGGTCATTGGTCGGAAAGAAATGGGGGGTGAAACGCCTGGGGCCGGTGTTTAGCTACTGAAGGGCGCTCTGAGGGAACGTTGTCGATTTGTTCACTGGGAAACGGCGGGTCCAAATTTTATTTGAGGGCAACCAATGAAGTCCTCTGGTATATGCGAAATGTGCGGGCACCATTTGGAACTCCCAATTTATGGGGTATCCTTTGCCGCGATGAATTAGATTCTTGTGCGCTGAATTTCAAACACGAAAGAGTAGAGGTGTCCTCTTATATCGGTGAGTTCTTGCCCTGCATCCCCTGATCTATTGTGGGGGGTAGGTCCCAGGTTCACTGATTTTTCAGGAATTTAGTGCAGAAGAATACAGTATTGTGTCACGAGAGAAGTGACAGAAGCCATCTCGCTTGACGACTTGCAAATTTTGGGGTATTTTGCTCGTATGCTTGTGAAAGCGAATTCCGGTCATTAAACGGGCCAGCGCCGGGGTTAGAGGTGCCAGACTGGTTTTCAGCAGTCCGCTTCATCCCCTGAGCCCAGCAAAACGTGTGATGTCGAGGGGCGCTGCCGAAGTGCGACATCCGCATACGAATAGGAGGAGAACCCATGAAAGTAGTGCGAGGAAAGATAGTCAGCTACGCGCTGGCGATTGTGTTGGGTGTATCGACCGTTGGGATGCCGATAACGGCGGCGGCCCAGGAAGAGCAAAGACATTACGATAAGAGTACGCGCATGATGGGGGACATATTCTTCGTGCGCCCCTTTGCGCTGATTGGCACCGTCCTCGGGGCTGCTACCTTTGTGGTGGCGCTTCCGTTCAGTGCTGCAGGCGGCAACACTGGCGAGGCCTGGGACCACTTGGTTGTTGCGCCCGCGTCCAGCGCCTTCGGTAGGCCGCTCGGCGAAATGCCGGAGTGCCGCTCGAGCGAAAGGCCCTCAGGCTGCCAACGCTGAATCAATCAGGCCGTCCCGCAGCTGGACCACGGATATGGGGCCCAATCGGTAAAATCCTGAGAGGGCGCTGTTGATTGCTCCACTCTTTGTCTTTTCAAAGGCTGACCCCACGGCTACAGCTCCCATAGCTAAACTCTTGAATAAGTCTTGCTCTTAAACGTCAAATAGA
The DNA here is from genome assembly GCA_964443105.1 of uncultured Nitrospirota bacterium. Lineage (GTDB taxonomy): Bacteria > CG2-30-53-67 > CG2-30-53-67 > CG2-30-53-67 > CG2-30-53-67 > CAYUBU01. The sequence continues at coordinate 275 of CAYUBU010000024.1, read as the reverse complement.
ACAGATGGGCACATCAGATGGTTTATGACGAGAAAGGAGCAAGGCAGTGAAGCATTTCTATGTGTTGAATTTAGTCGGTATGTTTTTTTTAACTCAATGGCTTCTTACGGCGGCTCCGTTATCGGGGGAGGCGGAGATGCGGACGCGGGCAGGGAGGTGGGAGATCTTCCTTTTCGGTCAGGATATGGGAGGGGATGAGGCCCATGAGACCATCAATGGAGTAAATTTCGACACGATCGTGGATGACTTTGGCGCTTTCGGACTCGGAGTCGGGT
>CAYUBU010000023.1:0-3574 GCA_964443105.1 uncultured Nitrospirota bacterium | reverse complement strand
TGCTCAAGATTACCGGCAGCACAGGGAAACTTGCTACAGCCCGGGTGGTTCAAGGGGGAGCGGTGACGGATCATAAGGGGGTCAACCTCCCGGACAGCGCCCTTCGACTCCCGTCATTCACCGCCAAGGACAAAAAGGACCTGGACTGGGGCATCACCATGGGGGTCGATTACGTGGCCGTCTCTTTCGTCCGGAAAGGGTCGGATATCCGCAAGGTCAGGCGGTATCTGCAGCGCCGCCGTCACGCCATCCCGATCATTGCCAAGATCGAAAGGCCCGAAGCGGTGGCAAATATTGATGATATCATGGATGAAGCCGACGGCATCATGATTGCCAGAGGGGACCTGGGGGTCGAGATGAAACCGGAAGAGGTTCCGGTCATTCAGAAAGAACTGATCGCCCTGGCGGGGAGAATGGACAAAATGGTCATTACCGCGACTCAGATGCTGGAGTCCATGATGGATAACCCGAGACCGACGCGGGCGGAAGTGAACGACGTGGCCAATGCGGTGATCGACGGGTCCGACGGCCTCATGCTCTCCGCCGAAACCTCCGTGGGCCGCTTTCCCGTAGAAGCGGTGAAGGTCATGAATCGGGTGATTGCCCATACGGAAAAAAGCGTTCCCGCCAGATCCCTCATTGAAAACACAGGTCTTAAAAACTACGATTTCCCCTATGCCGTTGCCGATGCGGCGGCCCGAGCGGCCATGGATACTGGTGCCCGGGCGATCGTCGCTTTCACCCATTCTGGCTACACGGCACGACTGGTCTCAAAATTCCGGCCGACTGTCCCCATTGTCGCCTATACGGTCAGCGAGACGGTTCAAAGGCAGCTCTCCCTGGTTTGGGGTATTACCCCCCTCATCATGAGGCCACTCAAACATACGGACGAAATGGTCCATGAAGCCGAGGTGGACCTGCGGAAACGCCGCGTTGTAAAAAAGGGGGACACCATCGTCATTGTCGCCAGTTCTCCCCTCTCCGTCGGCGGACGGACGAACTTTATGAAACTCCATGGGATTGATTAATTTCCCATGAACCTAGAGGTGTTGTGCCGTGGAAAAATTTTTGTCCGACCTGCCCTGGAGTCTGACCATCATCGCTTGTCTCACCCTGGGTTTGGCCCCCTTCAACCCGCCCCATATTTTGGAAAAGCTCCAGATGCTGTCGCAAGGCCGTCTCGTGCGGCCTCTCGACTGGTTCGACCTGGCCTTCCACAGTCTGCCCTGGATCCTCTTGATCTTAAAAATGCTGCACACGATTAAGAAATAAGAGGGCAATCGTTGGAGACAGCCGACAGCACCATTACCGATGAAAAAGTTCAGAACAGGCTCTCCCTCCTCCTGGGAACAATCATTTTCTTTTCTGTTTTGAACGGCACCATGTTCAACGTGGCCGTTCCCGATATTGCCCTACAGTTTCAACTGCTGCCATCCCAGGTGAGCTGGGTGATCACGGGATACATGCTGATCTTTGCCCTGGGATCGCTGACCTATGGCAAGCTGGCTGACATGTACCCTGTGCGAAACCTCATTGTCCTTGGCTTGCTGCTGCTGAACACGGGTTCTGTAGCCGGGTATTTCGCAATCACCTACCCCATGGTGCTGGCCGCCCGATATCTGCAAGCCTGCGGTGCAGCGTCCATTCCGGCCCTGGCCATGCTGACGGCCACCCGGTATTTCCCCTACCCCATGCGGGGAAAAGCCTTCGGTGCCATTTCATCGGCCGTGGCTCTGGGTGCCGGAGCGGGACCGATCGTCGGGGGGTTCATTACCCATACCTTCCACTGGCGCTATCTTTTTCTCGTCACCCTGGCCACCATCTTCACCCTGCCCTTTTTCCGGCGCCTTCTGCCCCGGGAGCCAAAGCGGGCGAGCCGTTTCGATCTGCCTGGATTGGGTCTCCTGGCCGGAGCCGCGGCGCTCCTGCTGCTCTTCGTGAGCCAGGGCTACCGGTGGGGGCTGCCTGTCGGGGCGGGGCTTCTGGCCGCCTTCGCCCTTCACATCAGGCAATCAAAATCGCCCTTTGTCCAACCGGGCCTATTCTTCAATCATCCTTACCGAAACACGGTGACCACTGCTTTCCTCGCCATGGGAACGGTCTTCGCCATGCTCTTCATGGTTCCCTTGATGCTCCAGGATCTCAATGGCGCCAATGCCAACCAGATCGGCCTGGTGCTCTTTCCCGGCGCCATCACCGCCGCCCTTCTCGGAACGGCGGGGGGAAAACTGGCCGACCGGAGGGGAACGATTCCCGTGGTCTATCTGGGGTCAGGGCTTTTTTTGGCAGGGCTGACGGCTCTCTTTTTTCTGGCGGGGGCGGACAAAAGAGTGATCGCCGCGGTGCTCATCGTCGCCTATACGGGCTTCACCTTTCTCCAGTCTTCCCTGTCCAACACGGTATCCGCCACGCTCCCCCGGGACGAGATGGGTATCGGCATGGGACTGTACAACCTGCTCTTCTTTATGTCCGGAGCCTTCAGTACCGCCCTGGTCGGTAAACTGCTCGACTTTCGAAACGGCGCGCTGCGGTTCAACCCCTTCCTGGGAAACCCTGAAGCTTTCGTCTACAGCAATGTCTATTTGCTTCTCATGGCCGTCGCGCTTTCGGCGCTTGTTCTTTTTTCCCTGTCAGTGAGAAAGAGAGATTTAAATATTTCCCCTCCTGATAAGATCTGAGCCGCCGGCCGGAACCGGCCATAACCCTGTCTGGCCATGTTGGTCTGATCTATTGCGGGAGCGGGTGTTCCCCCGAGTGGAGACGATGTAGCCCTGTTCGCATGGTTAAACGCTACTCCTGAAAGAATAGTAATAGGCCCACAGTCGGCATTTGACAAAGTTAATGTCAATGACAGCGATTTCTTTCCGGATAGCTGGGTGAAGTTGCCCGAAGAGTGAAGTTAAAGTTTACCGCTTTCGAAAAACATACATCCCGACCAATGCAGAAGAACGAACACTGAGTGCCTCTCTGCACAGACCGAAGTAGCTGAAAATATTCGGTAGAGTATCGCTCTTGACACATGAATGTCGAATATTGACAATGTTGTCATACCCTTTCCTGATATGAAGACTTAGAAGCTTATAGTTGAAAATATCGATGGATGCGTAATCAGATAATGCGTACCCCATATCACTAAACATTTGAATAAATCCATCATGTGAGGGAATAATTCTATGGCAGGGCTTCCAAAAAGAAATATCTTCGTTGACGTCTATGTTAGGTTTTGACGCATTTAATATTGGAATTGCGTTTATGATCAAAAAGCCGCCAGCCGTCAGATATTTATGTATATTGCTGATAAACTCTCGTGGATCGTCAAGGTGTTCCAGAAGCGCCGAGCAATAAACAATATCTACCTTCTCATCGAAGCTTGTCCCGACTCGTACTCGCTCTTTATACTGCGGGTATGCTTCGCCAAAAACACCAACCTGTTTCTCAGAAACATCTATCCCATAAGCATCATAACCCGATTCCAGCAAATTAAATAGATGCCTGCCTTCGCCGAATCCAACTTCCAATATTCTACTTCCTTTTTTAAATATCGAGTTGATTTCTTCGGTGACTGTGCTGAGTT
>CAYUBU010000022.1:0-2764 GCA_964443105.1 uncultured Nitrospirota bacterium | reverse complement strand
GGGTCCACGCTGATGAGCTTGGCCCCTTTTTCCATGGCTTTGGTAACCCACTTAAAGGAGATGGGATGGTTCTCAGCGGCGTTTGAGCCGCTGATGAGGATCACATCCGAATTGCGGAGGTCGATCCAGTGGTTCGTCATTGCGCCGCGCCCGAACGACTCTGCCAGAGCCGCTACAGTTGCGCTGTGTCATATGCGCGCCTGGTGTTCTATATACACCAGGCCCAGTGCTCTCAGCCACTTCTGGAGGATATAGCATTCCTCATTATCCAGCGCGGCGGAGCCCACGGAAGCAATTCCATCGTTTCGATTAACTACCTGTCCGTTGGAATTGAGTTTTGTGAAGCCGGCATCCCGGCTCTTCTTGATCCTTTTAGCGATCTCGCCGTAAGCCCAATCCCAGCTGACCTCTTTCCATTCACCGCTCTTGGGAGCCCGGTATAGAGGTTTGGTGATCCGCCAGGGGTTTTCTGAAACCTGCCGGACAGCCTGGGCCTTGGAACAGAGAGTCCCCTCGTTAACAGGGTGATCGGGATCACCCTCCATATTGATGACTTTTCCTGCATGGGTCTGCACAATGAGACCGCAACCCACAGCACAGTATGGACAGATAGTGGTCGACTCCTTGGAATACTTGATGGCCATGTTGCCTTGTCTGACACCGGCCATGGAAGTACCGCGGAGACCCAGACCACCGAGTGCTGCACCTGATACGGTGACACCGGAGATCTTAAGGAAGTCTCGCCTGGTAACATTCATCCCTGTCTTCACCTTCCTTTCATTAATACATCATGGTGAAGACCATCATCCCACAACAGATTCGCGGGCTCCTCCTCCTTACTTGCGCACTCCTTTTCAACACAAGGTAGTTTTTTGTGAAAAAACGTTCAAAACGGGCAAAGGAAGCCATGACAATGCACGGCTTCCTTTGCAAACTAGGCAGGCACAGCGATTGCTCCCCGCACCCTATCGTCTCGGCCATCCGCGGGGGACGCACCAAGATCGGAAGTCGATTCTATAGCCGAACTACGTTTTCGGACTCGCAATTCGTTATGTTCGGGCTTTTCCAGCCTCCTGACCACGCTTGATAACGGTCATGAGGAATTAGGCCTCGAAATATTACCCCAGTCGGCCAACAAATTCAACACATAAGGCCGGGAACTGGCAAAATAAAACGCTTTTTTAAAAAATTGGGTTGGAATTTCACAAACCCGACAGCCAGAAGGAGGATGGGGGTTCACGGGGCTTGATCTTTTACATGATTGGCTTCCAGCAATGCAGGATGGAAAACGGAAGCAACTAAAATAGAACGGGAATTTAAAAATCAAAAAAGTTACTTAGCAGCCTCTGAATATCAGGCTTCGGATGTCATTTGTCATCTCCATCCTCTTCACATTCCTCTTCGCCATCCAGATCAAAACCAACCCAGATTCCGAAAATGTTGGGAGCGCCCCTCCGATAACCTTCACCTTCAGCCGCCAGATCGTAGCGTGCTGTTATCAGGTCTTCCATTTCGGGATGGTGGTTTTCATTTTCTCTCACATCCCATGTTTTGATGTACCCCTTGCAGTTGTCACAAAAATCCACCCTCAGGTTATCCTGACCACCTTCAACTGTGAAGAAACCCAGGTTTTCATGGTCCTTGTTACCACAGAACGGGCACATCACCCTGGCAAAGCGCCATCTGGTCTCACATCGATGACATACCAGGTACCGTTTCCCGCCCTCCCCCTCCATATAAGCTACCGCCGGGGCGCCGCCGCAGACCGGGCACAGACCATGCTCCCAGTCATTGGTGTCAACATCGACAAGAGTAGACCCGGCATCCCGAAACGACCCCTTCACAGCGTTGAAAACGACAAAGAGAACCAGTTCAGGATTAAGGGAGGGATCGGATCCGACATCCTTCCTCAGTTTCTCTTCACCATCCTCGAGATAGGTCTTTACCATCCGGGCAAAGAGCCCTTTATCCTTGAGGATACTCGAGGAGGAGGCAACCGGGTCCTTCCCCTCGGAGTGCTGCGTCAGGAGATCCAGAATCTCTCCTGCCTTCTTGTGCAGGGCTTTTTCTGCCGGCACCAGATCTTCCGGATCAAGGAGCGTAAAACCCTCCCTTAGTCTCATGGCCGCCTCATCCGTGCTGGGCGGACTGAGCTTGACCTTCGGTTTCGGCGCCTTTTCTGTTATCGGGTAAAGATCTCTGTAAAGATCAAGGACCTCCTTCATCTCCTCCATATCCATGCTGCCGGAGAAGAGAATCTCTTTAGCGTCATGGGCGAGTTTCGCCATCGGTCTTACACCTCCCGGTGTCAGGTTTCAGGTTCCAGGTTTCAGGTTGAGAAAACCAGAATACAGGAGCCAGCAGCCAGGAGCCAGAAGAAAATATTTAACCTCAGAGAACACGGAGGACACAGAGAAAAACAGAAGGACTATTTGGACAGGACAAACAGAATATTAGTTCAGAGGCCTTTGGTTTGAGGTTTGAGACTTAAGAAAACTGAAAAAACAGATTTTCTCCTGACTACTGGATTCTGACTCCTGACTCCTTCCGATCCAACTACGCCTTAACTACTTTCGCCAGGAAAGCCTTGATCTGCATTCCGCCATCCAGTCCGTTGAAGGCGGCTGAGAACAGTTCGTTGACCCCCGGAGTTTCGTGGCCGTAATAGGTCATGGATGCCACCCGATATTGGGATCCGCCGAAGTTAAAAGTTCCAAGGCGCTTCGTAACCAGAGCTCTGGCATGAACATCCTTCTTTGAGTGT
>CAYUBU010000021.1:0-3097 GCA_964443105.1 uncultured Nitrospirota bacterium | reverse complement strand
CCATTGGCCCGTGCGGCGTCCACGACGGCAGCAACACGCTCAGCGTCACCTATGTTGCCCGGATTGATTCTCAAACAGGCAGCGCCCTGCTCTGCCGCTCCGATCGCCAACCGGTAATCGAAGTGGATATCGGCAATAAGGGGGATACGGATCGCCTTTTTGATCGCCGCCAGGGCCGCGGCGGCCTCCCGATCGGGAACGGCAACCCGGATGATGTCGCACCCGCTCGCCTCAAGTTCGCCGATCTGAGCCGTCGTTGCGTCCACGTCCCGGGTGTCCGTATTGCACATGGACTGGATCGACACGGGGGCATCACCGCCGACCAGGACGTCTCCCACCCGGATCTGGCGACTCTTTCTGCGAATGATTTTCATTGACCGTCGCGGGCCTCTCGTCTTACTTGCGTCCCCGTCAATCAAAAACCCGCATCAGGTCGTTGTAGAACGCGAAAACCATGAGGGAAATCAGGAGGAAGAGCCCGATCTGCTGGGCAATCTCCCGCTTGCGCATGCTCAAGGGGCGCCCCATGAGACCTTCCAGGGCAAAGAAGAGGATATGCCCCCCGTCAAGGACCGGTATGGGCAGGAGATTCAAGATGCCCAGGTTGATGCTGATGAGGGCCATGAACTTGAAGAGTTCCAATATGCCGTATTGCACCTGCTGGCCGGCAAGCTGGGCGATCAGAATAGGCCCGCCGATGGTCTCGGCGGGAATCACCTGCTGGATGAGTTTGATCAGACTAACCAGAATCAGCCCGGTGATCTCCCAGGTCATGGTGAGCCCTTTCTCCAGCGCTTTGACCGGATTGTAGCGAACGGAGATCGTGGGGCCGGGCATGGGATAGTAGGCGCTCAGGATGCCGATCTTGCCCACAGTGGTCTTGTTTCCCACGGCGTCTTTTTCGGCCGTCGCTTCAGGTGTCACCGTCAGATCGATCGCCTCTCCCCCGCGCACGAGCCGAAGGGAGATGGGCACAGACGGTTTCCCGCTGACAATTTCCTGGAGCGCGGCAAAGCTGAGGATCCGTTGTCCTTCGATTTCCAGAATCCGGTCACCGGCCATGATGCCGCCGGTCTCCGCGGGAGACCCCTCCACCACCTGCTTGACGAAGAGTTCTGCCGAAAGGAGCCCCAACTGCTCCATGGGAAGATCGTCGCCTTCCGTCTGGCCGGCGGGCTCCCCCCCGGCGGGTTTCAGCGTCACAGACCGCATCTTGTCGTCGCGCTGCACCTCAAGGTCGATCTGCGAGCCGCCGAGGGTGCTGATCCGGTCGCTCAGCTGGGAAAAGCGCTCCACCTTATGGCCATTGACGGCAACCACCAGATCCCCCGTCTCCAGGCCGCTTTGCCCGGCAGCTGATGCAGGATCGGACACACCGATCACCGGCGCCAGGGCATGATGGGATATCCCGATCACCGCCTGCTCCTCGGACTCGCCGAAGAGGTTTTTCCCCTCCTTGATCTTCGGTTGTACCGTGACTCCCTGAAGACGGTCTCTCCGTTTAATCTCGAAGGCCAGCGGTCTCCCCTCGCTCGTTCGGATCTGCTTGAGTACTTCCTCCCAGAGACGGACCGGATTCCCATTCACCGAGACGATCTGGTCCCCCGCGCGGATTCCGGCACTCCAGGCTGCCGAGTCCCTCTCCACAAGCCCCACGGTGCTGTCTTCCGAGGGATAACCGATCATGAACATCCCCATGAAGATGACCATGGCAAAGCCAATATTTGACGCCGGACCTGCGGCCACGATCAAGAATCTGCGCAGAAGAGACTGGTTGTTAAACGAGCGTTTCAGGTCTTCTGCCGAGAGGTCTTCCTCGGGATCTTCGCCCACCATCTTCACGTAGCCGCCCAGGGGAATGGCTGAAATCTGATATTCCGTTTCCCCCACCTTCTTGCCGATAAGTTTCGGGCCGAAGCCGAGGGAAAATTTTTCCACGCCCACCCTGAAACCCTTGGCCACCAGAAAGTGGCCCAGTTCGTGGACGAAAATCAGAATCCCTAATACCACTACAAAAGCAGTCGCACTCAATAACATGTCGTTTCCTCAAGAACATGACCCTCAGCAGCGGGTCATGACAATTCTCACCCCAGGCAGGCAAACAAGATTTTAAAGTATCATAATGACCGGAAAATCACAATAAGCCTGTGCTTTTTTACATGGCGTTTGTCCGGAGGAGCGCGGGCGGGACGGCCGCCGCTCCGTCACCCTGGCCGCCCGGATGAACGCCGCTTCCTGCCGGTACCCCATAGAAACCGCCAGAGAGAATGCTCCTATAGAGGAACCGTCCTTTACAAACCCTTTTGGGCAATCAGTTCCCGCATCGTCTTTCTCGCCTTGAGATCCGTTCGCAGCACATCCTCTACGGTAGTGTAATCTTTTGCTTCGAAGCACGCCATGGTCTCGGAGATGAGATCAGGGATCTGCAGGAAGGCTATCTTCTTTTTCAAAAACGCACTGACCGCGACTTCGTTGGCCGCATTCAGCACGGTCGGCATGAGACCGTCGGCGGCAATGGCCTTATAAGCCAGGTCGATACAGGGAAAGCTCTGCCGGTCGGGTTCATGAAACGTGAGGGGCCCTTCGGCAACCAGGTTCAGGGGACTCAATCCGGTCTCCAACCGGCGGGGGTACCCCAGGGCGTAGGCAATAGGCGTCCGCATGTCGGGAAGCCCCATCTGGGCCAGGACCGAGCCGTCTCCAAACTCCACCATGGAATGGACAATGCTCTCGGGATGGATGACGATATCCACCTGTTCGGCGGCAAGATCAAACAGCCATCGGGCTTCAATGACCTCCAGCCCCTTGTTCATCAACGTGGCCGAGTCGATGGTGATCTTCTGCCCCATTTCCCACCGGGGGTGTCGAAGGGCCTCCCGGGGTGTGATATGGGCCATCTCCTCCCGGCTTCGCCCGTGGAAGGGGCCGCCGGAAGCGGTGAGGATGATCCGCCGGATTCGATTCTGTTTTTCGCCGGCCAGGCACTGGTAGACGGCGCTGTGCTCACTGTCCACGGGAATTATTTCAGCCCCGCAGCGTTGTGCCTCGGCCATGACCAGCCGTCCCGCCATGACCAATGTTTCCTTGTTGGCCAGGG